>NZ_WBRZ01000213.1:0-9223 GCF_008923895.1 Pseudomonas sp. GXM4 | reverse complement strand
GCAAGCCAGCTCCCACAGTTTGATCGGGTGCGTTCAGTGAGAAACAGGTCGGCTGTCAGGCCGCCTTCGCTGGCAAGCCAGCTCCCACAGTTTGATCGGGTGCGTTCAGTGAGAAACAGGTCGGCTGTCAGGCCGCCTTCGCTGGCAAGCCAGCTCCCACAGTTTGATCGGGTGCGTTCAGTGAGAAACAGGTCGGCTGGCAGGGCGCTATCGCGAGCAGGCTCGCTCCCACAGTTTGAATCGAGTACATCAGCGAGAAACAGGTCGGCTGGCAGGCCGCCTTCGCGAGCAGGCTCGTTCCCACAAAAGCAAAAGTAAAAGCAAAGCAGCGCAGCTGCCCGCGGCGAAGCCGCACCACTCAACAATGAGCGCAAGCTCGAGTGCTCTTGATCTTGATCCACCGGCGACGTCGGAAGGCTGAGTGGAGGGATTGATCCGGGCGTGGGAGCGCAGCGACCGTTCGACGCAGTCGAACACAGCGGAAGGAGGTGCAGCGAAGCAAACCGTAGCCGCTGCGCCCGGATCGATCCCGGAGCGAAGGAACCCGAGCCTGCGAGGGCCGGACGCAGGAGCTAGCGTTTTTTGCTTACTTTTTTAGGCGCTTGTAAAAAAGTAAGTCGCCGTCAGGCGAAACCGCCAGCCGCAGCACCCGAAGCAACGGATATTCACCCAAAACCCCACCAACACGGTCGGCCCAAAGGCCGCCGAGTTCACCCACCCTGAACCTTAGGCTTGGGAAAAAGATTATCGAGAGTCTCCAACAACCTGACGTGATAAATCGGCTTGCGAAACAGATCCAGCACCTGCAACCGCAACATATCGCTGACATCCTCCATATCCGCATGCCCCGACATCACAATCACCGGCAAATGCTCCCGCGACGTATGCTCACGCAACCGCCTGATCAACGACATCCCCGACTCCTCCGGCATGCGCAGATCAGTAATCACCAAAGCAATATCCGGATGCCGGGTCAACAGATGCAACGCCAACTTCACCGACGTCGCGGTATGACAGACAAACCCCTCCCCCTCCAGCAACTCCGCCAACTCCAGCAACGCGTCTTCTTCATCGTCAACCAGAAGCAACTGTTGGCGGTTAGGCGAAGACGCGTTCATAGGCAATACCTGAATGCTGAAGGATTAATCCAGTGTAGTGCGATATCAGCCAGGTGCAGAGTTCATAAAAATCGAAGGGTGCTTAAGGGGTCGGAGCCGGTGCCGGTGCCGCCGGAAGTGCATTCAAAATGCTGTTGAATATCGCCAGGATCCGATCTCCAATCGGCGTAATGAACGCCACGACCACCACAGCCACCATCGCCACCACAATCGCATACTCGATCGCCGAAGCACCCTCTTCGCTACGGGCAAACGCGCGAGCCTTGGCGATCACATAATCAAAAGTCATACGAAACATAGCTCCACTCCTTCGCGCCTCTGGCGCCGACATCACCACCGCGGCAAGGTTCCACCGTGCCACCTGAGCATTGTCAACAAACCCCCGCCCAACAACTGTAAGAACGCATTAATCACAAAGCATTAATCACATCGTTTTTCCGCCGTTTCCGGCTGCTAACTGGCCAGAGTCATACTTTGGTACGGTTATTTCGCCTGTCACTAATGGCGCTTTTGCTTGGATCAGCTAGCTTGGAAATAGCGAAATAGTTGCATGTTCATAGCTGCCGAAGCAGTCCGCCTTTCGCAAGCAAATGCAATCGGTTGTGCAGCAGGAAAGGGAGAGCCGTCAATGAACAGTCGCGTCACCATGGGCCTAGCCGCGTTGCTGTTGCTCGGCGCGGTTTTTGTCGGTTACTGGGGGCTGGTGCTCAGTCGTCAGCCGGCCCCGGTCGCCGAGGCGCCCGTCGCCCCAGCGGTCAGCATTGAACAGACTGTCGCGATTGCCGAAGACCAGACCCGCCAACCGGTAGTAGTGCTGCTCCACGATGTAGCGCCGTTCACGCCGTTGACCGCCGCCGATGTGACCGTGGAAAAACTGCGCAGCGCGCCGGCCGGCAGCCTGACCAGCATCGAACAAGCAGTCGGCCGCACGCCTTGGCGCCACCTCAGCGCCGGCACCTGGCTGAATGACGAAAGCTTCCAGGCTGGCGGTGCGCTGGCGCGGATGATTCGCCGCGACGAGCGCGCACTGACCGTGGCCGTCGATGAAGTGATCGGTGCCGCCGGGCAGTTGCTGCCGGGCGATTACGTTGACGTGCTGCTGTATCTGCGCGAGGACGCGAGCAATCTGCAGCAGTCGGCGCAGATCGCCGTTCCGGCCCTGCGCGTGCTCGGGGTCGGTGATCAGTACGGCCTGACCAACGACGGCCAACCGGCTTCCCCCAACCTCAGCGCCGAAGAAAAACTCAAACAGGACCAGCGCCGCATCGCCGCACGCACCGTGGTGCTGGCGGTGCCGGAACAACTGCTCAGCCGCCTGATGCTTGCCACTCAAGTCGGCACCTTGCGCCTCGCGGTGCGCAGCAGCGAAGAACAGCGGCTGGCCAAATATTGGGCCGGCGAAGCGCAATCGCCCGCGCACCTGGATCGCGCCAACAGCCAGCTCTTCCAGTTTACTCAACTCGCCCTGGGCAGCGCGCAAAGAGCACCTGCCACCGCCAGTGCCGGCGCGGCGCCCAGGCCTGCGGTGGAAATCATTCGCGGCAACCAGATCAGCCAACAAACCCCATGACTGCGCAAGGATTCACGTGCATGCAGAGTCGACTCAGACCGACATTGAAACCGGCGCTCCGGGCCTTGCTGTTGTTGGGATTGACGATGGATACCGCCCTCGCGGCGGTGGGCAATTGCTCGGCACTGCCGCGCCTGCCCTCGGTGATCGAGATCGGTGAAGGCTTCCAGCAAGACATGCAGTCACCGGTGGCAATCACTCGGCTGGCAGTGGGCGACCCGAAAATTGCCGACGTGCATGCCAATGGCGGTTCGTCCTTTTTGCTCACGGGCGTCGGCCCCGGCGCGACCAGCCTGATGGTCTGGACCGCCTGCTCGGCGCAGCCGCAGCAAGCCATGGTCTTCGTCCAGGGCGCGGCGACCACGGCGCTGACCAGCAGCGTGCCGTCGGACGATCCGACCCTGCCATCGCAAGTGCAGACCGACATCCGCTTCGTCGAAGTCAGCCGCACCAAACTCAAGGAAGCCACGGCGTCGCTGATCGGCACGCGCGGCAATTTCCTGTTCGGTTCGCCCGGCACGCTGCCACCGA
This sequence comes from Pseudomonas sp. GXM4, assembly GCF_008923895.1. Classification (NCBI taxonomy): domain Bacteria; kingdom Pseudomonadati; phylum Pseudomonadota; class Gammaproteobacteria; order Pseudomonadales; family Pseudomonadaceae; genus Pseudomonas; species Pseudomonas sp. GXM4. The sequence continues at coordinate 6,004 of NZ_WBRZ01000213.1, read as the reverse complement.
TCGACGGCGTGCCGCAGCCGCGCCTGCCGGTGGATAACTCGCTGTTCAATTTCTCCTGGGTCGGCGGCAAGACTATGGCGATCATCAACGCCCTGGAAACCAGCGGCTTCGCCTACACCTTGGCGCGGCCGAGTCTGGTGGCGTTGAACGGGCAGAGTGCGAGCTTCCTGGCCGGCGGGGAAATCCCGATTCCGGTGCCCAGTTCCGGCAGCGACAGCGTGTCGATCGAGTACAAGGAATTCGGCATCCGCCTGACGCTGACGCCAACCATCATCGGCCGCGACCGCATCGCGCTGAAGGTCGCCCCGGAGGTCAGCGAACTGGATTTTGCCAACGCGGTGAACATCGCCGGCACCACCGTTCCGGCGTTGACCATCCGCCGCACCGACACCAGCGTGTCGCTGGGTGATGGCGAAAGTTTTGTCATCAGCGGTTTGATCAGCACCACCAACAGCTCGCAAGTGAACAAGTTTCCCGGCCTGGGTGACATTCCCATCCTCGGCGCGTTTTTCAAAGGTTCGCAGATCAAACGCGAAGAGCGCGAGCTGCTGATGATCGTCACCCCGCACCTGGTCCAGCCACTGGCGGCGGACGCGCGACTGCCGTCGTTGCCGGGAGAGAAACTGCGCAATTACGACCCGAATTTCTATCGCATGTTCTTCCTCGAGAACGGCAACTTCGACAAGCGCAGCGGGTTGTCGCAATGAACCAGAATCTCAGCCAGACCTTTCTCGCCATCACCCGCAACAGCACCGATCTGGAATGGCTGCAAAGCGCCCTCGCGCCACTCGGCCAGGTGATCAGCGCCGGTGCCGGCAGCCTCGACGAACTGCTCGCGCTGGTCGATGTAACGTTCGCCAATCTGGTCTTCGTCGGTCTCGACCGCGAGCATGTCGTGGCGCAGAGCGCGCTGATCGAAGGTGCGCTGGAAGCCAAGCCGATGCTGGCGATCGTTGCTCTCGGCGACGGTATGGACAATCAGCTTGTGCTCAATGCGATGCGCGCCGGTGCGCGGGATTTTGTCGCCTATGGCTCGCGTTCCAGCGAAGTTGCCGGGCTGGTGCGGCGCCTGAGTAAGCGCTTGCCGGCCGTTGCGCCCAATACCCAGCTCGGCGGGCTTACCGTGATGTACGGCGTGCAGAGCAGTTCCGACGGTGCCTTGCTCGCCAATCACATGGCCATGGTGGTGCAGAAGAGCGGCCAGCAAACCTTGCTGCTCGATCTCGGCCTGCCCCGTGGCGACAGCCTCGCGTTGTTGGGGCTGGAGAGTTCGTTTCACTTCGGCGATGCCCTGCGTCATTTGCGCCGCCTCGACGCGACGCTGATCGACAGCGCATTCACCAGCGCCGACCACGGCCTGCGCATTCTTGCCTATGCCAACACTGACGAACCGCTGGAAACCACCAGCGCCGCCGAGCTGTACATGCTGCTCAGCGCCTTGCGCCAGCACTTCCAGCACATTGTCGTGAACCTCACCGGGCAGGCCGACAGTGAAGCGTTGCGCACCTTCGTCAGCCATTGCGACAAACTGCTCTGGTACACCGACCAGAACGTCCTCAACTGCCGACGCAACCTCGCCGTGCTCAACCAGTGGCGCGAGAAAGGCATGAAACTCGAGCACGGGCGCTTGCTGATCGATCGCTACCTGAACAACGTCGCGCCGGATGCCGAGACCCTGGGCAAGACCTTCAATCTGGAAGTTATCGCCGTGCTGGCCTTCAGTCCCGACGTGCGCCTGAACGCGAAAAATCAGGGCGTCAGCCTTTTCGAACTGGCGCCCCGGGAAAAACTCACCCAGAGCCTGCGCGCCCTCGGCGAGCGTCTGGCCAAGCGTTCCGAAGGTCTGAGCAAACCGAAAGTCACCTGGTTCGATCGTCTGCGAGGCCACTCATGAGCGCAGAAAAACTCTTTGGCGCGACGCCACGCGGAGCGATCGGCAACAGCGATCACGAAGGCCTGAAACTGGTCCTGCACCGCTACATCATCGACGCCATCGAGGAGTCAGGGAAAAACCTGCTGGAAGGTTCACGCCAGCAACTGGCGCAGTTCGTCACCGACAAGGTCGCCGAATACATCGCGCGTTTGCATCTGGCGATCTCGCGCTACGAAATGGAGCGCCTCGGCGAAGAAATTGTCGACGAACTCACCGGTTTCGGCCCACTGGAAGTCCTGCTGCGCGACCCGTCGGTGACGGAGATTCTGGTCAACGGCCCGCACCGGGTGTTCATCGAGCGCGACGGCGTTTTGCATCAGAGCGATCTGCGTTTTATCGATGCGCATCACGTCGAGCGGGTCATGCAGCGCATTCTTGCGCCGCTCGGGCGCCGCCTCGATGAGTCCTCGCCGATGGTCGATGCGCGCCTGCCCGATGGCAGCCGGGTCAACGCGATCATCCCGCCGATCGCCCTCGACGGCCCGTGCCTGTCGATCCGCAAGTTCCGCAAGGACATGCTCAAGAGCACCGACCTGATGGCGATGCAGACCATCGATCTGGCGATTTTCGAATTCCTGCAGAACGCCGTGGGCAGGCGCTGCAACATCCTGATCAGTGGCGGCACCGGCACCGGCAAGACCACGCTGTTGAACATCCTCAGCCAGTTGATCAACCCGCACGAACGGCTGGTGACCATCGAAGACGTCGCCGAACTGCAGCTCGGCCATCCGCATGTGGTGCGTCTGGAAACCCGTCCGCCGAATGCCGAGGGTCATGGCGAGGTCAAGGCCAGCGACCTGATTCGCAACGCCCTGCGCATGCGTCCCGACCGGATCATTCTTGGCGAGATCCGAGGCGTCGAAGTGGTCGACGTGCTCACCGCGATGAACACCGGCCACGACGGTTCGATGAGCACCGTGCATGCCAACAATGCTCAGGACGCGTTGCTGCGTCTGGAGACGTTGGTCGGGCTGACCGGGCGCTCGATCGCCGAACGCACCTTGCGCCAGATGATCTGCGCCGCCCTCGACGTGATCATTCAACTGACACGCATGCCCGACGGTCGGCGCTGCGTCAGTGAAGTGGTGGAAGTGGTCGGCATCCGCGAGGACCTCTACGTCACCAACACCCTGTTCCGCCTCGACCGCCGCACGGGCTTTGGCTTTGTCCGCGAAGCGGTCAACCCGGCCGGCGACAAGCTGCGCCATGACGCTCACCTGGGCTGACCGCGAGGAGCATGCAGATGCTGGGACCGATCATTCTCATCGCCATTTGCCTGATGCTTCTGGGGCTGTCGATCTATCTGTTCCTGCAAGGCCTGCGCAAGACCGCGACGGAGAAAGTCCTCAATCGACTCGCTGCGGGGCAACCGCAATTGGCCGTGGAACAGACGAAATGGGTGGGATTGGAGCGCATGTTTCTGCGTGCAGGACTGGGTCGGCCGAGCGAGCGTTTCGGTCTGTGGCTGAGCCTGTGGGCGGCGGCCATGGGCCTGGGATTTCTGCTCGGGAGCTGGGTTGGTTTGCTGATCATGTTGCTCGTCCCGCCCGTGGCGTTGCGGCTGTACATCGCCATTCGCTACCGGCGGCGCATCCGCCGCATGATCGAACAACTGCCGCAATTGCTCGACCACACCGTGCGCAGTCTCAAGTCCGGGCGCACGCTGAGCGATGCGGTGCTGGGCGGCATCGAGGCCAGTGAAGATCCCTTGAAAGCGGCCATGGGCCGGGTGCAGCGCAACGTGCAACTGGGGGTGAACTTGCCTGACGCCGTCAGCGACTTTGCCGAACTCTACGAGCAGGACGAATTGCGCATGTTCGCCCTCGGCCTGAAGGTCAATCACCGCTACGGCGGCAATGCCAGTGAGCTGCTGGAGAATCTGATCAAACTGATCCGCGAGCGCGACCAGGGCGGGCGGCAGTTGCGCGCGCTGACCGGGGAAACGCGCATGACCGCTTGGGTTTTGGGTTTGCTGCCGTTGATTCTGGTGAGCTACTTCATGCTGACCAATCCCGGCTACATGCTCGGCATGTGGCACGACGAAAGCGGCCAGACCATGCTGCTCAGCGCCGCCGCGTTGCAGGTGCTGGGCAGTCTGGCGCTGTGGCGCATGTTGCGGAGCGTTTGAAATGGTCTGGCTCGCCGCGCTGTTATTGTTCCTCGGTTCGCTGCTATTGCTGGGCAATCACCTGCTCACCGAGCGCCGCCGCGTGCGTCAGGTGCATCAGCGCTTGCATGGCCAATTGGTCCGGGAAAACCGTTTCGGCCATTGGCTGCGCGCACTGGGCAACAGCCGTTTCGGCCGGGGCTCGGTGAGCATCGACAGCGAAACCCAGACCCTGCTCGGCCGCCTCGGCTGGCGCCGCGCCAACGAACGCGCGCTCTTCGCCGCCTGCCAGATCGGCACGCCGCTGCTCGCTCTGGGGCTGGCGATCTTTTTGCAGGAAGTGTTTTTCCCGCAGACCAGCCACCGCTGGATGGCGCCGATGTTCGCCGCAGGCGGCGGCTATCTACTGCCCAAACGCCTGCTCGCCTACGCCGCCGCCCGCCGACAGAAAACCATCGCCGTGGAAATCTCCACGTTCATTCCGCTGCTGCGCATCCTCTTTGAATCCGGCATGGCCGTGGAACAAGCGCTGCGCGTGCTCAGCGTCGAAGCGCAGAAACTGCTGCCGGAGCTGACCAGCGAACTGCGCCTGATCCTCAGCCGCGTCGACTCGGGTCTGGAGCTGGGTCAGGAGCTGAACAAGACCGCGGTGATGCTCGCGGTGGACGAATTCACCGACACCTGCGTGATCCTCCAGCAACTGATCCACCAGGGCGGCGGTGCGATGAAATCACTGCTGGCGCTCAAGCAATTACTGGACGACCGACGCCTGACCCGGCTGCAGGAATACATCTCGAAAATGTCGGCGAAGATGTCGGTGGTGATGATGCTGTTTCTGTTTCCGGCCCTGCTGATCGTACTGGCCGGCCCGGGCTTCACCGCCATTGCCCGCGCGTTCGCAAACTGACCTTGGCTCATGGAGAGCGTTTGATGAAAGTACTGATAGTCATGGCAAGTCTGTTGCTGCTCAGCGGCTGCGCCACGGATGGCCAGGCGCCGTGGACCTCGCTGCTGTCGCCTTCCAGCTGCAGCAAACTCACGTCGGAGCAGGAACTGTCGCTGAACCTCGCCGATGATCTGGCCAGCGACGGCAAGCTCCACGCCAGCCTCGCCAACCTGCAAAGCCTGCCGGACAACCTCAGCGAAGTGCGCCTGCGCAAAGCCAAGGTCTATCGCCTGCTCGGCCGCAGCGAAGCCGAGCCGCTCTACCGCAGCCTGCTCGGCGGCTGCCTCACCGCCCAGGCCGAACACGGCCTGGGCCAGGTCTACGCCGCCCGTGGCGACAACGGCCAGGCCCAGGCCCACCTGCAACGCGCCGCGCGCCTGGCGCCCACCGACGAAAAAATCCGCAATGACCTCGGCGTGGTCTACCTCAACCAACTGCGCCTCAACGAAGCGAAATTCGAGTTCCTCACCGCCATTGAGCTGAGCCAGAACAATCAACTGGCGACGCTGAACATGGTCACCCTGCTGCTCTACCAGAACGACTGGCCGCAAGCTGCGGAAATCGTCAGCCGCTCGAAACTGACCCCGGAACAATTCACCGAAGCGCAGCAACGCGCGGAAAAGCTCAAAGCTCCGACCAACACCAAAGCCACACCCGGCGACCGCGTCGCCGCCTTCATCGACCCGCTACCGCCGACGCTCGAATAGGAGACAGCCATGACCATCCGCAAAGGCCTGTGCTACCTGACCCTGCTCACCCTGCCCCTCACCGCCCAAGCCATCGACACCGGCCCTGCTTCAGCGCAACAACAGGAAACCGAAGGCTGGCTGGTCCTGCAAAGCCGCAACAAAGCCGCCTCGCCGAAATCTCAGAGTGCAACAGCCACCGAACGCGAACTGGCGATGCAGCGCTGGCTGAAGAAATACCAGTACGAGATTCCGGATTTTTACGATCCGGATGCGGGCGGGAAGATCGAGAGCAAGAATTAGTTTGTTGGTGCGCTTAAAGGCCCCTTCGC
>NZ_WBRZ01000212.1:0-9266 GCF_008923895.1 Pseudomonas sp. GXM4 | reverse complement strand
AAGCGCCCTCACATTCAACATCAAAGTCGACTGTCCCGACGCCTTCGCGAGCAGGCTCGCTCCCACATGGGTTCTGCGCCGGACGCGAGCAGGCTATGCTGCCCGATCATTGTCCTGATCGAGACCTTGCCATGTCCGCCCCCAGCATGACCCTGTACCACAACACCCTGTCGCCCTTCGTCCGCAAGGTCATGGTGCTGCTGCACGAAACCGGTCAGCAGGATCGTGTCGCGCTGCAGGACTGTGTGCTCAGCCCGGTCAGCCCGAACCCGGAGCTGATCGCCGACAACCCGTTGAGCAAAATCCCCGCCCTGCGCCTGGCCGATGGCAATGTCATCCATGACAGCCGCGTCATCCTCGAGTACCTCGACCAGCAGCACGTCGGCAATCCGCTGATCCCCCGTGAAGGTGCGGCGCGCTGGCGGCGCCTGACCCTGGCGTCGATGGCCGACGGGATCATGGATGCCTCGGTGATGGTGCGTTATGAAACCGTGCTGCGCCCGGTGGAAAAACACTGGGACGAATGGCTCGACGCCCAGCGCGACAAGATCCGCCGCGCCCTCGCCGTGCTGGAGAGCGAAGCGATTGCCGAGCTGACCAGCCACTTCGATGTCGCGGCGATCAGCGTGGCCTGCGCGCTGGGCTATCTGGATCTGCGCTTCCCGGACATGGACTGGCGTGCAGCCAATCCGCAACTGGCCAACTGGTATTTCGAGGTGAGTCAGCGACCGTCCATGGTGGCGACGATGCCCAAGCCCTGATTCTGCGGCGCCTGATCTGCCCCCATCGCTGGCAAGCCAGCTCCCACATTGAATCGGGACAGACCGCTGACCTGTGTGTCGGCATATATCCTGTGGGAGCTGGCTTGCCAGCGATGGCACCACCTCGGTTCTGGCGGCAGCACTGCAACAATCAACGTCAGCAGAACCGCCACTTCCCTGCGCTCAGCCCTCAACCCGCTCATTGCATCGCCTCCACATCAAACTCCAGCGGCCTGGCCGGCTTCAAACCAATCCCGTACCAGTCCAGTTTGCGGGTCAGCACCATGAACACCCCGAGCAGACCGAACAGCATCAGCGAGCCCATCAACAGCGCGTAATCCTCGGCGCTGAGCAAGCCGTACAGCAGGCAATACAGCGCCGCCAGCCCGGCCGAGAAGCTCAAGCCATGCCGCGCGCTGCGCAGGACGTGGCTGACATAGAAGCCGATCAGCAACACGCAGCCACTCGCCGACAACAGATACGCCAGCGCAAAACCGATGTGTTCCGACAGCGACAACAGCAGCAGGTAAAAGAACGCCAGCGCAACACCGACCAGGGCATATTGCACCGGGTGCACCGCCAGGCTCTTGAGCACTTCGAAGAGGAAGAAACCGGCGAAGGTGAGGACGATGAACAGCAGCGCGTATTTGATCGCCCGGTCGCTCTTCAGGTACTGATCCACCGGGTCGATGAAGCTGACGCCGAAGCTGCGGCCGTTGAGTGCATCACAGTCGCCAGCAACGCAGCGCTCCATCGCCTCTTGCAGGTTGGTGGAGAAAAACGAGGTTTGCCAGTCGGCGCTGAAACCCTGATCGTTGATCTCGCGCTTGGCCGGCAGGAAGTTGCCGACGAAGCTGGGGTGCGGCCAATTGGCGGCGAGGTTGACGCTGCTGGTCTTGCCCACCGGCACCACACGCAGCGAGCCGGTGCCTTGCAGGCGCAGGTCGAAACCGAAGGTCAATTGCGTGGCTTTGCTGGCGTCGAGCGCCGGCAGGGTCACGTGTACGCCCTCGCCGATCCAGGCCACTTCGCTGCCAGGCACGAAGTCCAGTTGCTGGCCGCCGAGCTCGAGTTTCAGCGCGTTTTCGATGCCGCGAATATCGCTGATACCGACGGCAAGGAACGGCGCGTCGAATTGGTAATCGGCAAAATTCTCCTTGATGCCCAACTGCGCCGGCAGGGAAAAATGCCCATCGATGCGGTTGTCGGCATGGAACAGCCGCGCCTCGTAAATGCCGCGTTTGCGCAGTTCGGTCTGCACCTGGCCGTCGAGCTCGAAACGCTCCGGCAGAAAGTACAGACGCCCGCGCGCCTCGCCGATCTCCTCGTAGCGCTTGTTGGTTTTGTCGTTGGTCTTCCAGGTGCGCACTATCTTGCGATACGGCACTACCATCACCGGCCCGGTCAGTTGCTGGCTGTAACTGGAGCTGCGCGCGATGTCTTCGAGCACGCCGTCGCGCAGTTGCTGACGCTCATCGATGATGCCGTCGATCATCAGCAAGGGGATCAGCAACAGCAGGATCAACAAGGCAATCGCGCCGAGTTTGATGGTCAGATTCTTGTTCATGGGACTCTCCCTGTTTGGATGGGAGGAGTCTGCTGATGCGGTGTGGTGGGAGTGTGGGGGGAATATGGAGATTGTGTGGAGAATGCATTCCCCTGTGGGAGCGAGCCTGCTTGCGAAGGCCGCGACTCGGTTTCAAGGCAGGTGCAATACCACCTCAACCCCGCCCTCGACATTACCAATGCGCATCACCCCGCCATGCAACTTGACCACTTCTTCAACGAAGTTCAGCCCCAGCCCGGTGCTCTTGCGTCCGCTGTCCGGGCGCGGCAACGAGTAGAAGCGTTCGGTCAGGCGTGGCAAGGCGTAATCGGGAATCGGCATGGTCTGGTTGAACAGGCGGAACTCGACCTGCTCGCCAACCCGCTCGGCGCTCAAGCGCAACAGCCCCGACGTCGGGGTGAAATCCAGCGCGTTCTCGAGCAGATTGCCCAACGCCTGGCGCAGCAGAAACGGCTCGCCAATCAACAGCAGATCCTCGCCGATCGCTTGCTCGACGCGCAGTTGTTTGCCCTCGATCCGCGCGGCCTGCGCCTTGAGCAGTTCTGCGACCAACAGCGCCAGCGGCACTGCCACCCGTTCTTCCAGCCCTTGGCGTTGTTCGACTTGCGCCAGGTTGAGCAGGCGCTCGATCAACTGCTGCATCCGCGCACTCTCGCTGTCGATGTTGCTGACAAAGCGCAAACGCTGGACGGCCGGCATATCACTTTGCAGCAGCTCCGCTGCGCCCCGGATCGCCGCCAGCGGACTTTTCAATTCATGGGTCAGGGTGTGCACGTAGCGCTCGACGTAGGCCTTGCCTTCGAGCTGCGTGCGCATCTGCTCGACCGCCGTCGCCAGTTGCTCCAGTTCGCCGCCGCGATAGTGCGGCACTTCCACGCGCCGGCCTTCGCTCACCGCTTGGGCATAACCGGTCAAACGGTGCAGCGCGCGGCTCAGCCACCATGAGAGCAAAGCACCGAAGAGCAGGCCGAGGCCGATCAGTCCGGCGCCGTAAAACAGCAAACGCCGCTCGGTGCGATCGACGTAGGGCTGCAGCGAACTGTTGGGCTTGGCCACGGTGACCACGCCGATGATCTTGCCGTTGTCGCGGATCGGTGCACCGACGTGCATCACTGAAGAGCTCGGATCATCAGGATCACTGCGGCTGGAGCGCGCGCCGTACTCGCCGCGCAGGGTCAGGTAAACATCGTTCCAGCGCGAATAATCCTGGCCGACCGCGACGCCGCTGGAGTCGAGCACGACGATGCCCTTGGCGTCGGTGACGTAGATGCGGTGGTTGACCTGGTTCTTCGGCAAGCCCCAGATGGTCGCTTGCGGCTGCCGTTCGCCATAGGCACGGAGCAGTTGCGGCCAGCGGTTCTCGCTGAGGGTGCCGGCCTTGAAATCGTCGCGCAGGATTTCAGCCATCAGGTTGGCGGTGTCGACCAGCGTCTCTTCGGTGGACTGACGCACGCCGGGGCGGATTTCCTCCATCACCGTGTAGAGGACGAAATAACCGGTCAGGCCGACAAACAGCACGTACACCAGAAAGATCCGCAGCCCCAGCGACATCAGCTGTGCCCCGGGCTGTAGCTGTAACCGAGGCCGCGATGGGTCTGGATCGGCTCGGCCTCGGCGCGCACCAGGCGCAACTTGGCGCGCAGGCTTTTGATGTGACTGTCGATGCTGCGCTCGTAACCGGCATCAGCGGCAACGCCCAGCGCATCGAGCAATTGCTCGCGGCTGAACACCCGCTCAGGTTGTTCGAGCAGGCATTGCAACAAGCGGAATTCATGGCGGGTCAGGCTCAGCGGCTGGCCGCGATAGCTGATCTGCACGCGTTCAGCATCGATGCGAAACAGCGTTGAGCCTGCTTCCAGGGTTGCACGCGGTGCCATGCGCTTGAGGATGGCTTTGACCCGCGCCGCCACTTCACGCGGGCTGAACGGCTTGACCACGTAATCGTCGGCACCGATCTCCAGACCCACCACGCGGTCGATCTCGGCGTCGCGGGCGCTGAGAAACAGCACCGGCACTTCCGTGAAGCGTCGCAACTGCTTGCAGGTTTCGAAGCCACTGATGTCCGGCAAACCGATATCGAGAATGATCAGGTCGGCCGGGGTTTGTCGCTGATGCTCCAGCGCCGCCGCGCCGAGGTTCAGCCACGTGGTGCTGAACCCCTCGCCCTGCAAGGCAAAAATCAATGTGTCGGCAATCGCCGCTTCGTCTTCGACAATCAGGATGTGCGGCATGGCGTCCGAGCCCGTGGCAGTTAGTGCGCGAACGGTGCCCCAAGCCCGGGGTTACGTCAATCAGACCACTTAGCAGTCAGGCTTGTCGGCGGTGTAACGCCGTGCCGGGTTGACCGCCGCGCCGAACTCGCGCAAGGCCTTGGCGCCGATCAGCAGCGGATAGTTGAAGTGGCTGCGGTCGGTCAGGTTGACCTCGACGGTGCGCTTGACGTTGCCCAGGCACAGCTCCAGATCGACCACCGGGCGCTTGGCGACATCGCTGCTGTCGCGCTCTTCATCGTCCTCGTCGGAACGGCTTTTGATCTTGCTGATCCGCGCGACCTTGTGCTCGAAAACCTTGTTGCTGGCGTCTTTGGTGGCGAGGCGGAAACGCACCCAGTCTTCGCCATCACGGGTGAAGGTCTCGATGTCCTTGGCCGACAGCGAGGCGGTCAGCGCGCCGGTGTCCATCTTGGCCTTGAGCACTTCGCCACCGATTTCCGGCAGCGCGATGTATTCGTAGCGACCGTACAGCGTCGGCTCGGCGGCCATGACCGGCAGCGCGACGAGAGCAAACAGAGCAAGGAGGGATTTCACGTAAGGGGCTTCCTTGGGAGGTTAGGCAACGGCATTTTAGACCGTCGCGCGGTTGATCGTTCCCACGCTCTGCGTGGGAATGCATCCAGTGACGCTCTGCGTCACAGGGGACGCGGAGCGTCCCGGGCGGCGTTACCACGCAGAGCGGGGGAACGATCAGGTTAACGGGACTGAAGTGAAACATTCGTCAGCACCGATTTGGCCTGTCGCGTGAAGCTGCTTATCATGGCTCGCCCCTGCCACTTCATAGAGTTGCTTATGCGCCGCCTGCTCACCGGCTGTTTCGTCACCCTGCTGCTGTTGCTCAACACCCTGATCCTGATCGGGCCGTTGATGGTGTTTGCCCTGCTCAAGCTGGTCGCACCCGGGCGCTGGCGGGATTACGCGTCGGGGGCGGTGATGTGGATCGCCGAGACCTGGGCCGAAATCGACAAGCTGATCTTCCAGCTGTGCATCCCGACGCAGTGGGACATTCGCGGCGGCGACGATCTGCGCCGCGACACGTCCTATCTGGTGGTCAGCAACCATCAATCGTGGGTCGACATTCCGGCACTGATCCAGACCCTCAACCGGCGCACGCCGTTCTTCAAGTTCTTTCTGAAGAAAGAGCTGATCTGGGTGCCGTTCCTCGGCTTGGCGTGGTGGGCGCTGGATTACCCGTTCATGAAGCGCTACACCAAAGCCTTTCTGGCAAAGAACCCCGAGCTGGCGGGCAAGGATCTGGAAATCACCAAAGCGGCGTGCGAGCTGTTCAAGCGCCAGCCGGTGACGGTGGTGAATTATCTGGAAGGCACGCGCTACACCCTGGCGAAAAGCACCCAGCAGGAATCACCGTTCAACCACTTGCTCAAACCCAAGGCCGGCGGCGTGGCGTTCGTGCTGGCGGCGATGGGTGAACAACTCGATGCGATGCTCGATGTGACGGTGGTGTATCCACAGGAAAAAATCCCGGGCTTCTGGGACCTGATCAGCGGCAACGTGCCGCGAGTGATCATCGACATCAGGACCCGCGAACTCGACCCGGCGCTGTGGCAGGGCGATTACGAGAAAGATCCGGCGTTTCGCCAGCGCGTCCAGAACTGGGTCAACCAGCTCTGGACCGAGAAGGATCAGCGCATCGTCGAGCTGCGCAACGAGCGCCGCTGACTCAGGTGCCCGTGCCGACACCCCAGATGCTGCCCAGGCTGCTCAACAGCGAACCGCCGACGCCCTGCTGACCGAGGTATTGCAGGAGCACCGGGGCAAACTGGCCGATCATGCCGCTGTCCATGCCCAACGCGCTGAACGCGTTGTTCAGGTCGTTGCTGTCTTTGACATTGCCCAGCGCATTCTCAAGGCCAGCGGACTTGCCGGACGAACCGAGCAACGCGCCCAGCGCCGCCAGATTGCCGCTGCCACCGGACAACTTGTCGATACCCGGCACTTCCTTGGCCAGTTGCGAATAGTCGGTGCTGCTCAACTGATTCTTCGCCAGCCCGAGCATCGCACTGGTACCGCCAACGGCCTGCTCCGGCGTGACGTCCAGCGCACTCAGAGCACTCAACAAACCAGCGGTCTCCGAGGTCGGCGCCGCAGCAGCCGCCTTGTCGCCACCCTGCATCCCCGCTACCGCACCGGCCACGTCGTTCAAACTGAAACCGGCAAACACCGGCCCGGCGGCCAGAGTCAGGAGCGATGCCAGGGCAAAACCGCGTGAAATCTTCATTCAGACATCCTCTTGAGGAAAGCTGCCACCGGACAACGGCGACGAAACTGCCGGTTTGACCGGGGATCCGGTGGCATGTTCCGGGTTGCAGATCCATTCTCAGCCACGGTCCGTCGAGAAAATGTGAAAATGCGGCAATAAAAACGGCGACCCTGAGGTCGCCGTTTTGCGTTGCGCTAAAACCTTACGCCGCACTGAACAACTTATGCGGATCAATCACAAACTTCTTCGGCACACCCGCATCGAACTCGCCGTAACCTTCCGGCGCCTGATCGAGGCTGATCACTTGCACGCCGACCACTTCGGCGATGTTGATGCGGTCCCACATGATTGCCTGCATCAACTGGCGGTTGTACTTCATCACTGGAGTCTGCCCAGTGTGGAAGCTGTGGGATTTGGCCCAGCCCAGGCCGAAGCGGATGCTCAGGCTGCCCATTTTCGCCGCGGCGTCGACGGCGCCCGGATCTTCGGTGACGTACAGGCCCGGGATACCGATCTTGCCGGCAACGCGCACCACGCCCATCAGTGAGTTGAGCACCGTGGCCGGGGCTTCGGCCTTGACGCCGTCGTGGCCGTGGCCGCGGGCTTCGAAACCGACGCAGTCCACCGCACAGTCGACTTCCGGCTCGCCCAGCAGCGCGGCGATCTGTTCGTGCAGCGGGGTGTCCTTGGACAGGTCGACGACCTCAAAGCCCTGTGCCTTGGCGTGGGCCAGGCGGATGGTGTTGACGTCGCCGACGATCACCACCGCAGCACCGAGCAAGCGTGCGGAAGCGGCAGCGGCGAGGCCGACCGGACCGGCGCCAGCGATGTACACGGAGCTGCCCGGGCCAACGCCGGCAGTGACGGCGCCGTGGTAACCGGTCGGGAGGATGTCGGAGAGGCAGGTCAGGTCGCGGATTTTCTCCATGGCCTTGTCGCGATCCGGCAGTTTCAGCAGGTTGAAGTCGGCGTACGGCACCAGCACGTATTCGGCCTGGCCACCGGTCCAGTCGCCCATGTCGACGTAACCGTATGCGCCGCCGGCACGGGCCGGGTTGACGGTCAGGCAGACGCCGGTGTGTTGCTCCTTGCAGGAACGGCAGCGCCCGCAAGCCACGTTGAACGGAACAGAGACCAGATCGCCGATCTTCAGGTTTTCGACGTCGGAGCCCTTTTCGATCACCTCGCCGGTGATTTCGTGACCCAGCACCAGACCGGTCTGCGCCGTGGTCCGGCCGCGCACCATGTGCTGGTCGGAGCCGCAAATGTTGGTGGAAACCACTTTGAGAATGACCCCGTGCTCAATCTTGCGACCACGCGGGTCCTGCATTTTCGGATAGTCGATTTTCTGTACTTCGACCTTGCCAGCGCCGAGATACACCACACCACGATTGCCAGACATGCCATCACCTCTATATTTGTTGTTGGGTAGAGAGTTGATTGAGCTTCAAGCGGCAAGCTACAAGCCGCAAGAAGTGTGCTGACCGCTTTTTCTTGCGGCTTGGAGCTTGGAGCTTGGAGCTTGCGCTAAAGAACGACAGTTCTGTTGGCGTTCAGGAACACCCTTCTTTCGATGTGATACCCGACCGCCCGCGCCAAGGTCAGGCCTTCGATATCCCGGCCCTTGGCAATCAGGTCCTCGGGGTAATGACTGTGATCCACCGCCTCGACGCCCTGGGCGATGATCGGCCCTTCATCGAGGTCGTTGTTGATGTAATGCGCCGTCGCGCCCACCAGTTTCACGCCTTTGTTGTAAGCCTGGTGATACGGTTTGGCGCCCTTGAAGCCCGGCAACAGCGAGTGATGAATGTTGATCGCCTTGCCATCGAGCTTGCGGCACAGCTCCGGCGATAGCACCTGCATGTAGCGGGCGAGGATCACCAGTTCGGCACCGGCCTCTTCGATCACCTGCCAGACCTGACGCTCCTGCGCCGGTTTGTCGTTGGGGTCGAGAGGGAAATGGTAGTAGGGAATCTGGTGCCAGTCGGCCAACGGCTTGAGATCCGGATGGTTGGACACCACCGCCGCCACGTCCATCGACAACTGGCCGATGCGCTGGCGATAGAGCAAGTCATTGAGGCAGTGATCGGCCTTGGAGACCATGATCACCACTTTCGGCCGGTAGTTCGGCGCGGTCAGCTCGAAGAGCATGCCGAACGCTTCTCCGCGCTCGGCCAAACCTGCGCGGAAAGATTGTTCGTCGAAACCATCAGGCTGACGGAATTCCACGCGAATGAAGAAGCGCCCCGAGAGGCGGTCATCGAACGAGTGGTGCTCGGTGACATAGCAGCCCTGCTCGAACAGAAAACGCGTGACCGCGTCCACGGTGCCGAGGACGCTGGGGCAGTCGGCGGTCAGAATCCATGTGTCTGGGGCGCGGCTCATATTTTTTCCTCTGATCGTTCCTACGCTCTGCGTGGGAATGCCGCCATGGACGCTCTGCG
>NZ_WBRZ01000211.1:0-9299 GCF_008923895.1 Pseudomonas sp. GXM4 | reverse complement strand
AACTATTAAAGTATTCTTATTTGTCAGGATACGCATAGTCCCCTCTCGACATTCCGAACAACAGCCTTGTCCGGAATCAGACTTTTATTTGAATTAGTACAACCGTTCCCAACCCAACTGCTAACCACAACGTCACCAACCGCAACAAAACCGTCGCCGCAATCGCATCTGCCAATTCCACGCCACTCGACACCAGCAACCCCACCATTACTGCTTCGGTGCTACCGAGCCCACCCGGCATGAAACTCAACGCCCCCGCCAACATGGCCACCGCATAAATAAAGATCGCTAACGTCAGGCTCACGTCCGCGCCCATCGCCTGCAAAATCCAGTAAAACGCCAATGCTTCAAGCCCCCAGGCCAGCAGGCTCAATAGCGTTGCGCCCATGACGCGACGAGGGGAATGACAGCGGCGCGACTGACGCAATACCTGAACGGCATGCCCCAGCAACCGCGAGAATCTGTCGTGCCGTTGCTCAGTGCGACGATCAATCGCGCTGGCAAGGCTTGGCGAAAACATCATCGATGCACCGCATGCCAGGAGGACGAGACTGGCAACGACCATCGACAACCATTCCGGATGCGCGCTCAAACCGAACAATGCCAGGCCCACCATCGCCAGCAGGTCCGCAAGCCGCTCACTGAACAGCGCGGCAAAGCTCTGTGCGTAAGGCACCTCCAAACGTTTGAGCAAAACACCGCGCAACGCCTCCCCGGCCTTGCCGGGAGTAGTCGTCAGGGCGAATCCGGCCAGGTAGATGTTCAAGCCCGGCCGCCAAGGCAACCGGTGACCCAAGGCAGACAGATAACCCTGCCAACGCAAAAAACGCAGACCGTATCCAAGCAAAATCACGCCGACGATTTGCCCGCACTGCCACCAACCTACTCGACTGACCGCCGCGCTCACCGCCGACCACCCACCCCACAGGGAAACAGCGAGATAAGCGAGGGCGGAGCAGATCACCGAGCCAATCAAAACGCGGTAACGCCACCCGGATAACATCAGCGTCTGATTCACAGGTTCAGCCTCTTGAACAGCGGCTGCGGCATCACCCGAATCAGCCACATGATCAGCCCCCAAAACCCGGGCACATACAGCACCGCCACCTGTCGATTGATCCCTCTGACTATTCGCCGGGCAACCGTATCCGGTTGCGCTACAAGCAAGGAGGGCAGCGCCAGCCCTTGCGTCATGGGCGTGTCGACTAACCCGGGCTTTATCGTGATCACATGCACACCCGCCTTGAACAAGCGTACCCGCAAGCCTTCGCAGAACGTGGAAACCGCCGCCTTTGCCGCGCCGTACAGGTAATTGGAAGGTCGTCCTCGATCCCCGGCAACCGAGGAAATGACCGCCAGCGTGCCGTACTGCTGGACAGCCATGCGGTTTGCCAACAGCGTCAACAGCGCGATCATTGAACTGCCGTTATTGGCGAACTGCTCCATGGCCTGTTCAACGTGTTGTTCGCACGCGTACTGATCTGGCAGCGAGCCATAGGCAATCAGACAGATATCCACCGTCTGCAACGTCGCCAGGCATTTCTCGTACATGACCGGATGTGCCGCGATATCAATGGCGTCCATGACGTACGTGGTCACGGCTCTGGCACCTCGAGCCTGCAGATCGATGCTGGTTTGCTGAAGCTTTTGCGCATCCCTGCCAACCAGGAACAATTCGCTGCGATCAGCCGCCCACAATCGTGCGCAAGCACAGGCAATCGCCGAGGTGGCGCCCACAATCAGTATTTTTTTCATCGAGTGACTCGCTGCCAGAAACGGGACATCAGGGTCGGATCGCGCATCGCTTCCAGTTGCTCCCAGGCGGGATAGGCCTGGCGAAAATCGCTACCGCTCATGTGAGCGTCCTTGGCTGGGTACAAACGACCGCCTGCTTCCCGCACGATGGCGTCGAGACGCGGCAGAAGTTTTTTCGGCAGATCTATGTCGTGTGGAAAGTCCAGCGCCAATGAAGTACCGGGCATAGGAAAGGAAAGCCATCCCGGCGAAGGAATGTCGCCACAACGCTTGAGCACCGCGAGGAAAGAGCCACTGCCGCTGCGCGCAATCGACTTGAGTAATTCGGCCAGTGCCACGGCTGCACCCGAGGCCGGCAATACGCACTGAAATTGCTGGAAACCTCTGCGTCCGTAGATACGATTCCAGTTTTCGATACGGTCCAGCGGATAGAAGAACGAGCTGTAGCCAACCTTTTGATGTTGTCCGTTCGTTGGCTGCCGTTTCCAGTAGTGATCGTTGAACAGTTTCAAGGTGAGCGAATTGATCAGCGATACCGGAGGGCGGATCGGGACAGACAGAGAACGTGGTGCAGCGATCTCAAGGGGCCCCGCCACGCAATGATCACCAGCCGTGAAGCATCCGCGCCCTAGCGCATTGCCCTTGGCCAGGCAATCAATCCACGCGACGCTGTATTCATGCTGCGCATCCATGTCGGCCGACAGGGCAAAAAAATCATCCAGACAGTCAAAACGCACCCGTGTGCTGTCGATCAGGCTCGACTGGATCTTGCGCAGACGAATGCGCACCCAGGTAATCACGCCCGTCAGGCCGAGCCCGCCGATGGTCGCAGCAAACCACTGAGGATTTTCCCGCAGCGAACAGACCATCGGCGATTGCACGGATCGGTGCAGTTCGAAACACACCAGCGAATGAGCAAACGTGCCGCAGCGATGGTGATTTTTCCCGTGGACGTCATTGGCTACCGCCCCACCCAGCGTTACATGCCGCGTACCGGGCGTGACGGGCAAAAACCAGCCACGGGGAATGGCGAGTTGTAAAATCTCGCCCAGTGTCACGCCGGCTTCAGCGCAGATCTCACCCTTTTCCCAGTCGGCTTCGATGAAGCGGTTCAGAGGACGCAATTGCAGCACATGATCGCTTGCAGCCATGCAGCTATCGCCATAGCTGCGGCCATTGCCAAACGGCAAAGTTGTCCCGTGTGATTCGATCAACTGCTGCCACTGCGGTCTGATATCGGCTCGCCATTGGCAAGGATGACCAGTTTGTGCTGCAAAGGGGTAGTTGCCCCATGACGAAAGTAACAATGGTGTCACCTCCTATCCTTGGTAAAAATCCAACGAATAATTTTTAGGTTACTGAACATAGATGAGCTCAAATTGACGACTCGGATATGCTTTGCGAAACTCAGCCAATACAACCTTCAACTTGTCAGCGGATGCCGAGTCCACTGCATACAAAGAGACAGAACTCTCGGCTGAAGTTATATTCGGAACTGCCAATTTCAAAATAGCAACTTTCAGGAAATTGGCAGGACGCCCGGCGAACCACTCTTCATAAATAAAAGCGTATTTGACATTATGCCGCTTCATCAGCCCCCCGATCCACAACGAGTCTTTTTGCTTACGTCTCAACAGTAAGGCCTCATAACTAGCCAGACCCGCGAGATCCAATATGTAATTGTCTGTCGCCAACGAAACAAGTCCCAGATCGTTAACCGCCACGGCTTCATTCAAACGACCGACAATCATTGACATCATATATTGCTGATTATAGATATTTGCGGATGCCCAAGGAGTGCTTAATGTTACGTAGACAAGCCCAGTGAACGCCACGGGCAAGCAGCTGAATACAAGCACCATCCCCCTCCCGACGAGTTGCGTGCTACAGATTGCGAGGATCAACATGGCGACGAATACCAGCCAGTAAATTTCATATCGCCCGTACCAACCCGACTTGCCGAATACCATATGAAGTAACGTAACGCTGAGCAGCAGCCATATCACCGATTTATTCCCAGCGAAAAACGCGCAAACCATCAATACCGTGTAGACCACCCACCCCCATTGGCCGTATTGCGTTAAAACATGCAGCCCCAATGACGCCATATCATTGATATCGCTTTTGGCAAGCACTGAAGAGGGTAACCAGCCCAGCCCCAGGCTGTTCAGGAAAAAACTGAAAGAGACCAGGGCGAGCAGTATTGCAATAGCGCAAAACAAAGGCTTTTTACGTTCAACATTGATCAATAGATAAATTAACGTCGGCAGCGAAACGGCCAGTCCCTCATAACGCACCAGTGGCAACAAAAAAATGGCGAAATACGTAAAGTTCGTTATTTTCTCTTCCTGCAAATACTCCCGCCGAACAATACTTGCAGCAATAAAAGCCGTCAGAGCGACCTGCAGGCTATGCTCCATGCCATTATAAACAAGACCATATAAATTAAATGAGCAAAATATGGCAAACGTGATCAACGCTGCGTATTTGCAACCGAGACTCTTTAGAAGATTGAATATCAACAAAAACGTCAAAAACGCAAACACTGCATGCAGCGCTAACGGCACATAAAAAAATACGCTGCCTAGATATGAAAAAGGCGCCAGTAGAAAGGGCCATATGATACTTGACGACGGCGCAGAGTATTCATGAAGATTTATTCCGTAATGGCCATTCCAGATATTTCTGGCCATCTTCATATGTATGTAGGGGTCATCCAGC
This sequence comes from Pseudomonas sp. GXM4, assembly GCF_008923895.1. Lineage (NCBI taxonomy): Bacteria > Pseudomonadati > Pseudomonadota > Gammaproteobacteria > Pseudomonadales > Pseudomonadaceae > Pseudomonas > Pseudomonas sp. GXM4. The sequence goes on along the minus strand of NZ_WBRZ01000211.1, from coordinate 4,823 downwards.
GTATAAATCATAACCCCAGAGTTCATCACCAACGTCGACAACAACAACAAACCCGTCGGCACAAAAAAAACCAGTATCGCAATCCTCATATCCGAGGTATTGATGCGAGAGTTGCGGTAGAAATTTTCGACGTTCAGCTGACTCATATTCGAACTCCATTCGAAGCAAAAATCTGTCAAAAGACGCAGGTCCCGCCATAGCGCCTGCGATGGCAAGTCGAGTGGCTCATGCCGCCACCCAGAAAATCAGGCAGAACGCCGTTCCCATCACCAGACTCAAGCGATCACGCAGTGCGAAAACCACCGGATCCTCATTCATGCGGCCGCGATGCGTCAGCAGCCAGATACGAGTGATCCAGAACAGCATCAATGGGCAGGCAAACCAGAGCCATCGGGGATATGCATACAACTCGGTAGTTGCGCTGTCATGGATGTAAAGCGCCAGCACCAGGACAGCGAGATAACCGGATGCGGCCCCCAAAGAGGAGAGCATTGCCAGGTCCGCAGGAAAGTAGTCGCGGCCGCCGGTCTTACCGGTGATGCCGCCGTGCAGCGCCAGCAACAGCTCGGCATAACGCTTGACCAGCGCGAGGCTCAAAAACATGAACATGGAAAAAGCCAGCATCCACCCCGTCAGGTCGAGGCCAAACGCGGCGCCACCGGCAATGATGCGCAAGGTATAAAGCAGCGCCAAGGCGATCACATCCAGTGCCATCAACCGCTTCAGCGCCAGCGAATACACCAGCGTCAAAATGTAATAACAGGCGAGCACGGCAACGAATGGATGAGGCAGCCACAACCAGGCACCGATGAACGAAGCTGACAACAGCAGGGGAAAAACCACCAGACCGGACTGGATAGATAACGATCCACTGGCGAAGGGTCGATTGCGTTTGGTCGGGTGCTTGCGGTCATCGTTCAGGTCGAGCAAGTCATTCAGGAGATAGACGCTCGATGCACACAAGCCGAAAAGTATGAAGGCCAGCATGCCGCGCCCCAACAGCAGCGGATTGGCCATTAGATGCGCCGCAAGAAGGGGAACGAAAATCAGCACATTCTTCATCCATTGATGAATGCGCAAGGCTTTGTACAAACTTCTGAAATACGTAACGCGAGAGTGAACCACCTGGGCTACGTTATCCAGATGCCGGGCGGCACGTTGGACGCCCGCTAGCGGATTGACGATATAAGCTTGCCTGGCCGACCGCCAGATCGGCAGATCGTCCAGCGAATTGCCGATGTAATCGAAACTTTTCTCCCCATATAACGCCACCAGCGCATCACGTTTGTTCGTTCCCGAAAGGTTCTGCTCGAGGGTTGAACCCAGAACGTCATCAAACACCTGCAGATGCTCGGCGATCCGCACTGCCAATGTGTAATGACTGGCTGTGGCGAGAACAATTTTCCGACCGGCGTTGCGCTGTTCCTCGATCATCCGGAGTACGTCGAGATCATAGGGCAAAGTCGCGACATCGATGTCCGTCGCCATTGCCAGTCGATCTTTCAGATACGCCTTGCCATGCCAGAGCCAGGGTAAGAGTTTCAGGCAGTGCAATGGTTTGCTGCGGACAAAGGACATCACACATTCGAACAGCAGATCAGATTTGACGAGGGTCCCGTCCAGATCAACCACGAAGGGCATTGAAGTAGCGCAGGGCGCTGACATCGGCAGTACGTCAGGCGGAGAGACGTTCATGCCCGTCGCCCTGGAAAAAGGACAAAGCGGAAAACGCAGTACCCTGAAACAATATTCACCAGCGAAAACGAAGCGACCGTCACAAGCCCCGACAAGCGCCAGACGTCCCCGATGACACCCACGCCATAACTGACGCCGCCCATCAGGCCGATGAACATCAGATAGGGAAATACCGGCGTTTCCCTTTCAAAGATATAAAGCATGTTCAGATAGAAAGAGAGCGCAGCAGCTACGCAGAACGCCGCAAAGTTGCTGGCCGCCTGACTCAGGGCGGCCGCCTGACAGAGCACGAAAAATATTTGCCAATGGATGAGCGCATCGGCCAGTCCGATAACGGTAGTTGCAGAGAATCCTTTCATGGTGGTTGCCAGCCGCTTCCAGACGACGGACCTCCAAGCTAGGTCAGAGCTTGAAAACGGTCTACTGTCAGAAATTACAGGTCGAGGGCTGTATCCGACCAGCGGTCATCTTGTCGTACTCACGTGTCAATTGCTCATCGCGTGCGATTTCAATGCGTTCACCGTTAATCGCCGTGCCCATAAAACCAAAAGCCCCAATCTCTCGATCAGGGCTTCGTTGTTTACGCACTTACGGTTCAAGAAACCGAACGCACCGAACCTTGCGACACTTGCGTCGGCTGCAACTTGAACACGTAAAACAACGCCGTCAGCAACACCAGAAACGCCGGCCCGACATACAGTGCCACGCGGGTGTCGGGGAAGTACGCCATCAGGCCGACCACCAGTACCAGAAACGCCAGGGCGAAGTACGAACTGACCGGGTACAGCCACATCTTGTACTTGAGGCCGGCACGTTCGCTGGCGCTCAGGCCTTGGCGGAATTTCAGCTGGGCGAGAAGGATCATCACCCAGGTCCAGATCGCACCGAAGGTGGCAATCGAGGTGACCCAGACGAAGACTTTTTCCGGCACCAGATAGTTAAGCACTACACCCAACAGCAACACCGCAATCGACAGCAACAACGCGCGGCGTGGCACGCCGTTGTTCGAGGTCTTGGCGAAACCGGCCGGGGCCTGGCCGTTCTGCGCCAGGCTGTAGAGCATGCGCCCGGTGCTGAAGATGCCGCCGTTGCACGACGACAGCGCCGCCGTAATCACCACGAAGTTGATGATACCGGCGGCGGTCTTGATGCCCAGCCGCTCGAAGGTCATCACAAACGGGCTGCCCTGGGTGCCGATTTCGTTCCACGGGTAGATCGACAGAATCACGAACAGCGCACCGACGTAGAACAGCAGAATCCGCCAGAACACCGAGCCGATCGCGTCAGGAATGGTCTTTTGCGGGTTCTTAGCTTCACCGGCGGTCAGGCCGATCATCTCGACACCGAGGTAGGCGAACATGACCATCTGCAGCGACATCAGCACACCGGTCACGCCGTTGGGCATGAAACCGCCGTGCGCCCACAAGTTGGAAATGCCCAGCGCCACGCCGTCATTGCCGAAACCGAAGGCGATGATGCCGACGCCGCCGATGACCATGGCAATGATGGTGACAATCTTGATCAGAGCGAACCAGAATTCGAACTCGCCGAAGGCTTTCACCGCGATCAGGTTGATCGAGCCCATGCTGATCAACGCCGCCAGGGCCCAGATCCAACGCGGCACATCCGGGAACCAGATACCCATGTACACCGCCACCGCAGTGATTTCCGCGACGCAGGTCACCAGCCACAGAAACCAGTAATTCCAACCGGTGAGAAAGCCTGCCAGCGGACCGAGATAGTCCTGCGCGTAGCGGCTGAACGAACCGGCCACCGGGTTATGCACGGCCATTTCGCCAAGGGCGCGCATGATCACCAGGATCGCCAGACCGCCAAGGATGTAGGAAAGCATGATCGCCGGACCGGCCATCTGGATGGCTTTGGCCGAGCCGAGAAACAGGCCGACGCCGATACAGGCACCGAGCGCCATCAGGCGGATATGCCGTTCGCCGAGTTCTCGTTTGAGCGGACCGCCCGAAGCGGTGTCGCCGTGCGGCAGAGGATTGCCAACTGGCATAGGGGTACAACCTCGTCTTGTTATTGGATATGACCACCGGGTTTCGAAGCATCGGCCGATAGGCCTTGGCTGGGCAGGAAACCGCGTCGGCTTCGTGGGCAGACGCGTCTTGCAGGGCGGGCCTGAAAGATCAGCGGGGCGTGCAGTATAAAAAGCTCAGGGCAGGATTTTTCACTCTAAAAGTCACAACATTCAGCGACAACTCTCGGCAATAGTCGGTTCTGCGGAGAGGCATTACCTGCATTACGTAGGAAAAGTCGCCACTGAAAAAGCCGCGAAGTATTGCACAGCGATGGTGCAGCGTCATGTTTCAGCCCTGGGGCATTTGATCCGCTGTGTGATGTCTCGCCTCGCTTGATCACGGATAAATCGCCGGACGGATTCAGAAATTTCGCTCAACAGTTGCAGCGCCGAGCGGGGCGGCCAACCACTAACCTTTGAAAAAGCCAGGAGCACATGCAAGGAAGCTCACATGCCAGTCCGTCCCAACTCCCACCGTCTGCGCCAAGGTCGTTTCTCGGAAAACGGTCGTGCCTACTTCATCACCTCAGTCATCCACGAACGCCAGCCCGTATTTGCAGATTGGCAGACCGGCCGGTTACTGGTTGCAGAACTGCGCCGGGCTCATGAGCAAGGAGTCGCGCAGTCCATCGCCTGGGTTGTCATGCCTGACCACTTTCATTGGCTGATGCAATTGCAACGCGGCTCACTTGGCGAAGTCATCGGCGGTGTAAAGGCTCGCTGTACGCATGCGGTTAACAGAAAAACCGGACGTCACGGACCGCTGTGGCAAACCGGCTACCATGACCGAGCGATCCGTGACGGCGAGGACCTGGAGCCCTTCGCCCGCTACATCATCAATAATCCTTTGCGAGCCGGGCTGGTCGATAACCTCGGTGATTACCCGCTTTGGGATGCCTGGTGGCTCTGAGCGCAATAGTTCTATGGAATAGGTGGATTTCTTCCTCACACAGACAACATCCTGGGATATGAACAGCCTCGCCACAGGGAGTCCATTGCTCACACAGACACATCATGGGGATGTGAACAGCATCCTTGTGGCGAGGGGATTTATCCCCGCTGGGCTGCGAAGCAGGCGCAATTTGCTCAC
>NZ_WBRZ01000210.1:0-9402 GCF_008923895.1 Pseudomonas sp. GXM4 | reverse complement strand
GTGGGAACGATCAGGGTGGGGCAGATGTGGGGATAAAGATCGTTCCCACGCTCTGCGTGGGAATGCAGCCACTGACGCTTTGCGTCATAGCGGTTTTCAGCCTGTCGCCAAGGGTGAATCTGGACCGCGGTGCGTCCCTGTAGGCGTTACCACGCGGAGCGTGGGAACGATTAGGGTGGGGTAGATGTGGAGATAAAGATCGTTCCCACGCTCTGCGTGGGAATGCAGCCACTGACGCTCCGTGTCATAGCGGTTTTCAGCCTGTCGCCAAGGGTGAAGCTGGAACGCGGAGCGTCCCGGGAGGCATTCCCACGCGGAGCGTGGGAATGATCAGGGGGGGGCAGATGTGGAGATAAAGATCGTTCCCACGCTCTGCGTGGGAATGCAGCCACTGACGCTTTGCGTCATAGCGGTCTTGACCTTGTCGATAATGGTGAGGCTGGAACGCGGAGCGTCCCGGGAGACATTCCTTTGCTGCGCGTGGGAATGATCATGGGCGGGATCAGGCCGACATGACCTCGCGAATATCGCGCGCCAGTTCGCGTACGCGTTCTTCTTCGGTGTCCCAGGAGCACATGAAGCGTGCGCCGCCCTTGCCGATGAAGGTGTAGAAGCGCCAGTTCTTTGCAGTCAACGCAGCGATGGCCGGCTCGGACAGTTGCAGGAACACGCCGTTGGCCTGCACCGGGAACATCAGTTCGACGCCGGGAATGTCGCTGACCAGTTCTGCCAGCAGTTGCGCGCAGTGGTTGGCGTGGCGTGCGTATTTGAGCCAGGCGTCGTTTTCCAGAATGCCGACCCACGGTGCCGACAAAAAGCGCATCTTCGACGCCAGTTGCCCGGCCTGCTTGCAGCGGTAGTCGAAGTCTTCGGCCAGTTTGTGGTTGAAGAACAGGATCGCTTCACCCACCGCCATGCCGTTCTTGGTGCCGCCGAAGCACAGCACATCAACGCCGGCCTTCCAGGTCAGGTCGGCGGGCGAGCAGCCGAGGAATGCGCAGGCGTTGGAGAACCGCGCGCCGTCCATATGCAGGTGCAGGCCCAGCTCTTTGCAGGTTGCGCTGATGGCGCGGACTTCTTCCGGGGTGTAGACGCTACCGACTTCGGTGGCCTGGGTCAGGGTCACCACGCGCGGTTTCGGGTAGTGGATGTCCTGACGCTTGAGTGCGACTTCGCGGATCGATTGCGGGGTGATCTTGCCGTTTTCAGTGCCGGCGATCAGCAGCTTCGAGCCGTTAGAGAAGAATTCCGGAGCGCCGCATTCGTCGGTTTCGACGTGGGCGGTTTCCGAGCAGATCACGCTGTGGTAACTCTGGCACAGCGACGACAGGGCCAGCGAGTTGGCGGCGGTGCCGTTGAAGGCGAAGAACACTTCGCAGTCGGTTTCGAACAGTTTGCGGAAATGATCGGCCGCGCGGGCGGTCCATTCATCGTCGCCGTAAGCGCGCTGGTGGCCGTGGTTGGCCTGTTCCATGGCAGCCCAGGCTTCCGGGCAGATACCGGAATAGTTGTCGCTGGCGAATTGTTGGCTCTTGTCGGTCATGGCCGGCTTCCGTAATCGAGACTCTTGTGAAGGCTCGTGGTCAATGAAGATGCGCACTTTACCGAAGATCTTCCGGGGAGCACATGCGATGTCGGGTGGGGAAAATTACCAGTTTATGGGCCGATTATGCACCTGAGCCAACGCGACGGCGCCCTGGATCTGCTCAAGTGGCTGGCGTTGCTGAGCATGTTGCTCGATCACCTGCGATATGTCGGCTTCTCCGCCGATTGGTTGTATGTGCCAGGTCGCCTGGCGTTTCCATGGTTTTGCCTGGCGATGGCGGCGAATCTGGCACGAGACGGTACGCGCAAAATGGAATGGCGCTATCTGGGCTGGCTGTTGCTGTTCAGTGCAATCAGCGAAATCCCTTATCGCTTTTATATCCCCGACCCTGACACGTTCAACGTGATGCCGACGCTGGCGCTGGGCTTGCTGGTGGCGCGCGGCTGGCAGGACTCAGCGTCGGTGCCACGGTTGCTCGCGCTGGCCGCGTTGGTGGTTGCGGCGGTTTTTTCAGAACGACTGATGTTCGGTTTCTTCGGCGTATTGTTGCCATTGGCGATGCTGCTGGTGTTCCGCCGACCCTGGTATTTCAGCCTGTTGCCGGGGCTGGTGTGTCTGGCGGCGAACCAATGGCAGGTGCTGCTCGAATCGGCGCGTTTCGGCAACAGCGTGGCGATGCTTGGGCTGGCGGCCTGTGTGTTTGCGCCGATGCTCGGAATGTTCTTGTTGCGACATGGGCGACATGTCCGGCCTCCACCGATGCGGCGCTGGGCATATGCGCTGTATCCCGCGCATTTCCTCCTGCTGCTTGCCATCCGCCAAATCATCGCCTGACCCCTGTGGGAGCTGCCGAAGGCTGCGATCCGTTGATCTTCAAAGTCAAAGTCAAAAGATCGCAGCCTTCGGCAGCTCCTACAGGGGGAGTGCATTCTTCGGGTCATTTCCAGCCATGTCGTAAACGCACCTTTGCGTGGCGTCCGCAGGCATTTGAGCTGTCTGTGCCGGTCATACCATCGCATCAAAGGGCACTGCCATCATTGCCAGTGCCTTACCGAGACGAATGGCGCACAGATGCCGCTGGGAGAGACGCGATGTTCAGCAAGCAAGACCAGATCCAGGGTTACGACGATGCACTGCTGGCGGCGATGAATGCCGAGGAGCAACGTCAGGAAGATCACATCGAGCTGATCGCGTCGGAGAACTACACCAGCAAGCGCGTCATGCAGGCGCAAGGCAGCGGCCTGACCAACAAATACGCCGAAGGCTATCCGGGCAAGCGCTACTACGGAGGCTGCGAGCATGTGGATAAAGTCGAAGCGCTGGCCATCGAACGCGCCAAGCAACTGTTTGGCGCCGACTATGCCAACGTCCAGCCTCACTCCGGCTCCTCGGCCAACAGCGCCGTGTACCTGGCGTTGATCCAGCCGGGTGACACCATCCTCGGCATGAGCCTGGCCCACGGCGGTCACCTGACCCACGGCGCGAAAGTGTCGTCCTCGGGCAAGCTCTACAACGCTGTGCAGTACGGCATCAACACCGACACCGGGCTGATCGACTACGACGAAGTCGAGCGTCTGGCCGTCGAGTGCAAACCGAAAATGATCGTTGCCGGTTTCTCCGCTTACTCAAAGACTCTGGACTTCCCGCGATTCCGTCAGATCGCCGACAAGGTTGGTGCGCTGCTGTTCGTCGACATGGCCCACGTCGCCGGTCTGGTCGCTGCCGGCCTGTACCCGAACCCGCTGCCGTACGCCGATGTGGTCACCACCACCACGCACAAGACCCTGCGCGGTCCGCGTGGCGGGCTGATCCTGGCCAAGTCCAACGAAGAGATCGAGAAGAAGCTCAACGCCGCCGTTTTTCCCGGTGCCCAGGGCGGCCCGCTGATGCACGTCATCGCCGGTAAAGCGGTGTGCTTCAAGGAAGCACTGGAGCCTGGCTTCAAGGCTTATCAGCAACAAGTGATCGAAAACGCCCAGGCGATGGCCAGCGTGTTCATCAAGCGTGGCTACGATGTGGTCTCCGGCGGCACCGACAACCATCTGTTCCTGGTCAGCCTGATTCGTCAGGGCCTGACCGGCAAGGACGCCGATGCCGCGCTGGGCCGTGCGCACATCACGGTGAACAAGAATGCCGTGCCGAACGACCCGCAGTCGCCGTTCGTGACCTCGGGCCTGCGCATCGGCACCCCGGCGGTGACCACGCGCGGCTTCAAGGTCAGCCAGTGCGAAACCCTCGCCGGCTGGATCTGCGACATCCTCGACAACCTCGGCGACGCCGATGTCGAGGCCAATGTCGCCCAGCAGGTCTCGGCCCTGTGCGCAGACTTCCCGGTTTATCGCTGAGTCGGTTTTGGAGTAATGACTATGCAACGCTATTCCGGCTTCGGCCTGTTCAAACACTCGCTCAGCCACCACGAAAACTGGCAGCGCATGTGGCGCACGCCCACCCCGAAAAAAGTCTACGACGTGGTCATCGTCGGCGGCGGCGGGCACGGCCTGGCGACGGCCTACTATCTGGCCAAGGAGCACGGCATCACCAATGTCGCCGTGGTCGAGAAAGGCTGGCTGGGCGGCGGGAACACCGCGCGCAACACCACCATCGTGCGTTCCAACTACCTGTGGGACGAGTCGGCGCACCTCTACGAACACGCGATGAAATTGTGGGAAGGCCTGTCGCAGGATCTCAACTACAACGTGATGTTCTCCCAGCGTGGCGTCTACAACCTGTGCCACACCCTGCAGGACATCCGTGATTCCGAGCGTCGGGTCAGCGCCAACCGCCTCAACGGCGTCGACGGCGAACTGCTCGACGCCAAGCAGGTTGCGGACGAAATTCCGTACCTGGACTGCTCGAAAAACACTCGCTACCCGATCATGGGCGCCACCGTGCAGCGTCGCGGCGGCGTCGCCCGTCACGATGCCGTGGCGTGGGGCTTCGCCCGTGCCGCCGATGCCTTGGGCGTGGACCTGATCCAGCAGACCGAAGTGATCGGTTTCCGCAAGGAAAACGGCGTGTGCATCGGCGTTGAAACCAACAAGGGTTTCATCGGCGCCAAGCGCGTCGGCGTGGTGACGGCCGGTAACTCCGGGCACATGGCCAAGCTTGCCGGTTTCCGCCTGCCGATCGAATCCCACCCGCTGCAAGCGCTGGTGTCCGAGCCGATCAAACCGATTATCGACAGCGTGATCATGTCCAACGCCGTGCACGGTTACATCAGCCAGTCCGACAAGGGCGACCTGGTGATCGGCGCCGGTATCGACGGCTACAACGGCTACGGCCAGCGTGGTTCGTACCCGGTGATCGAACACACCATCCAGGCCATCGTCGAGATGTTCCCGGTGTTGTCCCGCGTACGCATGAACCGCCAGTGGGGCGGCATCGTCGACACCACCCCGGACGCTTGCCCGATCATTTCCAAGACGCCGGTACCGAACATGTTCTTCAACTGCGGTTGGGGCACCGGTGGCTTCAAGGCTACACCCGGCTCGGGCAACGTGTTTGCCGCGAGTCTGGCCAAGGGTGAAATGCACCCATTGGCTGCACCTTTCTCCATCGACCGTTTCCACAACGGTGCGTTGATCGATGAACACGGCGCTGCTGCGGTTGCCCACTAACAGGAGAAATCCCCATGTTGCATATCTTCTGTCCTCACTGCGGCGAACTGCGCTCTGAAGAGGAATTCCACGCATCCGGTCAGGCGCACATCCCGCGGCCGCTGGATCCGAACGCCTGCACCGATGAAGAGTGGGGCGACTACATGTTCTTTCGCGATAACCCGCGCGGTCTGCACCACGAGTTGTGGGACCACGTTGCCGGTTGCCGCCAGTACTTCAACGTCACTCGCGATACCGTGACCTACGAGATTCTCGAGAGCTACAAGATCGGCGAGAAGCCGCAATTCACCGACAAGGCTGGCACTGCGAAAACAGCCACGACGGCGCTGGGAGAGAAGGTATGAGCCAGACCAATCGCCTGTCCAACGGTGGACGGATCGACCGCAACAAAGTGCTGAGCTTCACCTTCAACGGCCAGACCTACAAAGGCTACGAAGGCGACTCGCTGGCCGCCGCACTGATCGCCAACGGCGTCGACATCATCGGCCGCAGCTTCAAGTATTCGCGCCCTCGCGGCATCTTCGCTGCCGGTTCCGAAGAGCCGAACGCGGTGCTGCAGATCGGTGCCACCGAAGCCACGCAGATTCCCAACGTGCGCGCCACGCAACAGGCGTTGTATCAGGGCCTGGTCGCCACCAGCACCAATGGCTGGCCGAGCGTCAACAACGACATGATGGGGATTCTCGGCAAGGTCGGCGGCAAGCTGATGCCGCCGGGTTTCTACTACAAAACCTTCATGTACCCGCAATCGTTCTGGATGACTTACGAGAAGTACATCCGCAAGGCTGCCGGCCTCGGCCGTTCGCCGACCGAGAACGATCCGGACACCTACGACTACATGAACCAGCACTGCGACGTGCTGATCGTCGGTGCCGGCCCGGCCGGTCTCGCCGCTGCCCTGGCGGCTGCGCGCAGCGGTGCCCGCGTGATTCTGGCCGATGAGCAGGAAGAGTTCGGCGGCAGCCTGCTTGATTCCCGCGAAAGCCTCGACGGCAAACCGGCGATGGAATGGGTCGCCAGTGTCATCGCTGAATTGAAGAACACTCCGGACGTGCTGCTGTTGCCGCGCGCCACGGTCAACGGCTACCACGACCACAACTTCCTGACCATTCACGAACGCCTCACCGATCACCTCGGTGACCGCGCGCCGATCGGACAGGTGCGGCAGCGCATCCACCGTGTCCGCGCCAAGCGCGTGGTGCTGGCGACCGGCGCCCACGAGCGTCCACTGGTCTACGGCAACAACGACGTGCCGGGCAACATGCTCGCTGGTGCGGTGTCGACCTACGTGCGTCGCTATGGCGTGGCGCCAGGCAAAAAACTGGTGCTGTCGACCAACAACGATCACGCCTATCGCGTTGCTCTGGATTGGCTCGATGCCAGTCTGCAAGTGGTCGCGATCGCCGATGCCCGCAGCAATCCCCGCGGTGCATTGGTCGAAGAAGCGCGCGCCAAAGGCATTCGCATTCTCACCGGCAGCGCCGTCGTCGAGGTGCGTGGCAGCAAGCGTGTGACCGCTGCACGCGTCGCCGCGATTGACGTAAAGGCCCACGCCGTGACCAGTCCGGGCGAATGGCTCGATTGCGATCTGGTCGCCAGCTCCGGCGGTTACAGCCCGGTGGTTCACTTGGCTTCGCACCTCGGTGGCAAACCGGTCTGGCGTGAAGACATTCTCGGTTTCGTACCGGGCGAAGCACCGCAGAAGCGCGTGTGCGTCGGTGGCGTCAATGGCGTCTACGCGCTCGGCGATTCGCTGGCCGACGGTTTTGAAGGTGGCGTGCGCGCTGCCGCCGAAGCCGGTTTCCAGACTGTCGAAGGCGTGTTGCCGAAAGCCTTGAGCCGTCTCGAAGAGCCGACCCTGGCGCTGTTCCAGGTGCCGCACGAGAAGAACTCGGCGCGAGCACCGAAGCAGTTCGTCGACTTCCAGAACGACGTCACCGCCGGTGGCATCGAACTGGCGACCCGCGAAGGTTTCGAGTCGGTCGAGCACGTCAAACGCTATACCGCGCTGGGCTTCGGCACCGATCAGGGCAAGCTCGGCAACGTCAACGGTCTGGCCATTGCCGCCCGTTCGCTGAACGTGACCATCCCGCAGATGGGCACCACCATGTTCCGTCCGAACTACACGCCGGTGACCTTCGGCGCCGTGGCCGGTCGGCATTGCGGGCACATCTTCGAGCCGGTGCGCTACACCGCGCTGCATGCCTGGCACGTGAAGAACGGCGCCGAGTTTGAAGACGTCGGTCAGTGGAAACGTCCATGGTACTTCCCGAAAAACGGTGAAGACCTGCACGCGGCGGTCAAGCGCGAATGCCAAGCCGTGCGCGATAGCGTTGGCCTGCTCGATGCTTCGACCCTCGGCAAGATCGACATCCAAGGCCCGGATGCCCGCGAGTTCCTCAACCGCGTGTACACCAACGCCTGGACCAAGCTCGACGTGGGCAAGGCTCGCTACGGTCTGATGTGCAAGGAAGACGGCATGGTCTTCGACGACGGTGTGACCGCGTGTCTGGCCGACAACCATTTCGTCATGACCACCACCACCGGCGGCGCCGCGCGCGTACTGCAGTGGCTGGAGCTGTACCACCAGACCGAATGGCCGGACATGAAGGTGTACTTCACTTCCGTCACCGACCACTGGGCGACCATGACCCTCTCCGGGCCGAACAGCCGCAAGCTGCTCAGCGCCGTGACTGACATCGATCTGAGCAACGAAGCGTTCCCGTTCATGACCTGGAAAGAAGGTCTGGTCGGCGATGTGCCGGCGCGGGTGTTCCGTATCTCGTTCACCGGTGAGCTGTCGTACGAAGTCAACGTGCAGGCCGATTATGCGATGGGCGTGCTGGAGAAAATCGTCGAGGCCGGCAAGCAGTACAACCTGACCCCGTACGGCACCGAAACCATGCACGTGCTGCGGGCCGAGAAGGGCTTCATCATCGTCGGCCAGGACACCGACGGCTCGATGACCCCGGACGACCTGAACATGGGCTGGTGTGTCGGTCGCACCAAACCGTTCTCGTGGATCGGCCAGCGCGGCATGAACCGCGAAGATTGCGTGAAAGACCAGCGCAAACAACTGGTGGGCCTCAAGCCGATCGACCCGACCAAATGGCTGCCGGAAGGTGCGCAGCTGGTGTTCAACACCAAGCAGGCGATCCCGATGACCATGGTCGGCCACGTGACCTCCAGCTACGCGCACAACTCCCTCGGTTATTCGTTTGCCATGGGCGTGGTCAAGGGCGGTCTCAAGCGCATGGGCGAGCGGGTGTTCGCACCGCTGGCCGATGGCAGCGTGATCGAGGCGGAAATCGTTTCTTCGGTGTTCTTCGATCCGAAGGGTGAGCGGCAGAACATCTGACACTGATCGTTCCCACGCTCCGCGTGGGAATGCATCCCGGGACGCTCCGCGTCCCAAGAGCGGACGCAGAGCGTCCATGGCGGCATTCCCACGCAGAGCGTGGGAACGATCAATACAAGAAGGTGCTTTATGACCACAGCCAATGTTTACCAGCAACGCCCGACCACCGGCGCCCGTGCCGAGTCGTCGCTGCACCATGCCGACCTCGCCAGCCTGGTCGGCAAGGGCCGCAAGAACGCCGGCGTGATCGTGCGTGAGAAAAAACTCCTCGGCCACCTGACCATTCGTGGCGATGGCCACGATGCAGCCTTCGCGGCCGGTGTGCACAAAGCGTTGGGCATTGAATTGCCCGGCGCCCTCAGCGTGATCGTCAAAGGCGAAACCAGCCTGCAATGGATGGGCCCGGACGAGTGGCTGCTGATCGTGCCAAGCGGCGAAGAATTCGCCGCCGAGCAGAAACTGCGTGAAGCGCTGGGTGATCTGCACATTGCCATCGTCAACGTCAGCGGCGGCCAGCAGATCCTCGAACTGAGCGGGCCGAACGTGCGCCAGGTACTGATGAAATCCACCAGCTATGACGTGCACCCGAACAACTTCCCGGTCGGCAAAGCGGTCGGCACGGTGTTCGCCAAGTCGCAGCTGATGATTCGTCATACCGCCGAAGACACCTGGGAACTGCTGATCCGGCGCAGCTTCTCGGATTACTGGTGGTTGTGGTTGCAGGATGCTTCGGCCGAGTACGGCCTCAGCGTTCAGGCCTGAAAGATCAAAAGCTACCCCCTCACCCCAGCCCTCTCCCCCAAGGGGGAGAGGGGAAAGGGAGCAGATAGATGATCGTTCCCACGCTCCGCGTGGGAATGCATCCCGGGACGCTCCGCGTC
>NZ_WBRZ01000021.1:0-40100 GCF_008923895.1 Pseudomonas sp. GXM4 | reverse complement strand
CTGCGCCGGAAGTGGGGCGAATTATAGACCTCTGGAATCTGCCGTCAACCGTTAATTTCGCTTTTCTTTCAATAACTTGCGTATTGGTTAAAAAACATTCAATCAGATGAGAAAAGAGCTTCTTCTATATAGAAGAAGACTTAAAGGACGCCTTCCTCCTTCAACATAGCCACCGCGCCTGCCCCCAGACCCAGCACCCGCTGCAGAACCTCTAATGTGTGCTCACCTAATAAAGGAGGCGCATGACGATATTCAACGGGCGTCTCCGACAATCGAATCGGGCTGGCCACCTGGGGCACCATCCCCGCCAATGCATGAGGCAGTTCGATCGCCAGACCGCGCGCCTTCACTTGGGGATCCTCAAACACTTGCGACAAATCATTGATCGGCCCACAAGGCACGCCCGCCTGTTCCAGTTGTGCAACCCACTCGGCAGTCGTCTTGAAGACCGTAGCTTGGCGGATCAACGGGATCAGCACCGCGCGGTTCGCTACCCGCAGCTTGTTGGTCGCGAAGCGCGGATCATCCGCCCACTGCGGTTGGCCAGCCACCTCTGCGAACTTGCGGAACTGCCCGTCATTACCCACGGTAAGAATGAAGTCGCCATCCGCCGTAGGAAAGTCCTGATAAGGCACGATGTTGGGATGAGCATTGCCCAGGCGCTTTGGCGCATTGCCGGTGGTCAGGTAGTTCATCGCCTGGTTCGCCAGACACGCGACCTGTACATCCAGCAACGCCATATCGATGTGCTGGCCGCCACCGTCGTGATCGCGATGAGCCAATGCCGCGAGGATCGCCACCGTCGAATACAGCCCGGTAAGAATATCCGTCAGCGCCACGCCCACTTTCACCGGGCCAGCGCCTTCATCTCCTTCAGGTCGACCAGTCAGACTCATCAAGCCGCCAAGGCCCTGGATCATGAAGTCATACCCCGCACGCTTGGCGTAAGGGCCGGTCTGGCCGAAGCCGGTGATGGAGCAATAGATCAGATTCGGGTTGAGCGCCTTCAGCGACTCATAGTCCAGACCATAGGCCGCCAGACCACCTACTTTGAAATTCTCAATCAGAATGTCCGACTTTGTCGCCAGGTCGCGCACCAGCTTCTGCCCTTCAGGGCGGGTGAAGTCGATGGTGACCGATTGCTTGTTGCGGTTTGCCGAGAGGTAATAAGCCGCTTCCGACGTGTTCTCGCCGTAAGCGTCTTTAAGGAAGGGCGGGCCCCAGGCGCGGGTGTCATCACCATTGCCCGGGCGCTCGACCTTGATCACCTCGGCGCCCAGGTCGGCGAGGATCTGTCCGGCCCAAGGCCCGGCCAGCACTCGCGATAAATCCAGTACCCGTAGATGCGACAGCGCGCCCATGGTCCGCCCTCCTATTAATAGAACGCCTGCAGACCGGTTTGTGCACGCCCGAGGATCAGCGCGTGAACGTCATGGGTACCTTCATAGGTATTCACCACTTCCAGGTTGACGAGGTGACGGGCCACGCCGAACTCATCGGAGATGCCGTTACCACCGAGCATGTCGCGCGCCATCCGCGCAATATCCAGCGACTTGCCGCAGGAGTTACGCTTCATGATCGAAGTGATTTCAACGGCGGCGGTACCCTCGTCCTTCATCCGGCCCAAGCGCAGGCAGCCTTGCAGTGCCAGGGTGATCTCGGTCTGCATGTCGGCGAGTTTCTTCTGTACCAGTTGCGTCGCGGCCAACGGGCGACCGAACTGCTGACGGTCCAGAGTGTATTGGCGCGCGGTGTGCCAGCAGAACTCGGCGGCGCCCAGTGCGCCCCAGGAAATGCCGTAGCGTGCGGAGTTGAGGCAGGTGAACGGACCTTTCAGACCACGCACGTCCGGGAAGATGTTTTCTTCCGGCACGAACACGTTGTCCATGACGATCTCACCGGTGATCGAAGCGCGCAGGCCGACCTTGCCGTGAATCGCCGGAGCGCTCAGACCTTTCCAGCCTTTCTCCAGAACGAAGCCACGGATATCGCCGGCATCGTCCTTGGCCCAGACCACGAATACGTCAGCGATCGGGCTGTTGGTGATCCACATTTTCGCGCCGGTCAGGCTGTAGCCGCCATCGACCTTGCGAGCCCGGCTAATCATCGCGCCCGGATCGGAACCGTGGTTCGGCTCGGTCAGACCGAAGCAACCAATCCACTCGCCGGAAGCCAGTTTCGGCAGGTACTTCTGCTTCTGTGCTTCGGTACCGAATTCGTTGATCGGCACCATCACCAGTGAGGATTGCACGCTCATCATCGAGCGATAGCCAGAGTCGACTCGCTCGACTTCACGCGCGATCAAGCCATAACTGACGTAATTCAGACCGCTGCCACCGTATTGCTCGGGAATGGTCGCGCCGAGCAGGCCGACTTCACCCATCTCGCGGAAGATTGCCGGATCGGTCTTCTCATGACGGAAAGCTTCGAGCACACGCGGCGCCAGACTCTGTTGAGCGAACTGCGCGGCGGTGTCGCGGATCATCCGCTCTTCTTCGGTGAGCTGTTGATCCAGCAGCAGGGGATCGATCCAATTGAAACTAGCTTTACCGCCCATGAGTGTGCCCTCGCAATCGGGTGAATTAACGTGGCATTGATCCTAGGCGCGGTTCGCCATCGCGGCAAACGAGGATTTCGCATCCTGTTGTGCTAATTTCTCACTCCGAAACGTCGCGAATTGCCTTTTATGCGGCGCATTAGTGAGGTTGACGTACATGCGCAGGAAGATCCCCAGCACGGCCGCCCTGATCAGCTTCGAAGCTGCCGCCCGCCATGAGAGCTTTACCCGAGCCGCTGAAGAGCTGTCGCTCACCCAGGGCGCCATCTGCCGACAGATCGCCAGCCTTGAGGAATTCCTCAGCGTGGAGTTGTTCCGGCGCTCGCGACGTGGGGTGAAGCTGACGGAAGCGGGACTTTCCTACAGTCGTCGGGTGGCGACTCAGCTCGATGCAGTGGAACGCGACACCCTTTCGGTGATGGGCCAGCAGGGCACCAACGTCATCGAGCTCGCAGTCGTCCCGACCTTCGGCACGCAATGGCTCCTGCCACGGCTCAAGGATTTCCAGCTCAAGCACCCGGAAGTGACCGTCAACCTGACCAACCGCACTCGGCCTTTCCTGTTTGCCGATACCGAATTCGATGCCGCGATTTACTTCGGCGACGCCGACTGGTCGGGTACCGAATCCCACAGGTTGATGGGCGAAAATCCGATGCCGGTGTGCAGCCCCGCCCTACTCGGCGATCACACGCAGTTGACAGCGCAAGCCATCGCCGAGCTACCGCTGCTGCAGCAGACCACCCGACCTTACGCCTGGCGCCAATGGTTCAACTCGCAACAGCTGAATATTCCGCGCGACATGACAGGTCCGCGCTACGAGCTATTCTCCATGCTTGCCCAGGCAGCCATGCACGACATGGGCGTCGCGCTGATTCCGCCGTTTCTGATTCAGCGCGAGCTGGCAGAGAAACGTCTGGTGGTTGCCAACTCTCAAGCGCTTTCCAGCATCAAGGCCTATTACCTGATGATTCCGGAGCGAAAGGTCGAATCGGCATCGCTGAAGGCATTTCGCGACTGGCTGGTAAATCAAGCGCAGAGCTACAGCCTAGAAGAATAAAGGCTCTGCGCAATACTTAACCCCGTAGTCAGAAAAAACAAAGCCCTACAGATATAACTATTTGTCGCTTTTGCGCAGACTGTATCCGAAAGTCGTACAGACGTCCCACAAGCTGCCAAACACGTGGCTTTGAGCCTCTAATGGCGACTCATTACTGCCTATTCACGCCACCGATGCGAATTTTTTTCAAATTCAGCCAGAATCCATGCAGGGCACGGCCTGCAAGGGGTTCAACTGGCCATCTGCGACATTCGGTCACGGCATGACTTGTAGTTAATTTTCCGTCACCCGTCATAATCCCTTGAAGGGCATAAAGTTCGCCTGCAAAATGCCGCGCCCCGCCCTGATTCGGCGGGATCGTGCTGATCGGCCGCCCCAGTCGCACCATCCGTAGTGCATGGGTTTACTCAATAAGATCACGCAGGAGATTTGACGTGCACATTGGTGTTCCTCTCGAAACCCAGACCGGTGAAACACGGGTTGCTGCAACCCCGGAAACCATCAAGAAGCTGATCAGCCAAGGCCATAAGGTCACTGTGCAAAGCGGCGCTGGCGTCAAAGCCAGTGTCGTCGACAGTGCCTATGAAGCGGCCGGCGCAAGCATTGGCAGCGCCAATGACGCGTTTGGCGCCGAGCTGATTCTCAAAGTGATCGCGCCAAGCGATGCCGAACTGACGCTGATCAAGCGCGGTGCGGTGCTGGTGGGCATGCTCAACCCATTCAACAACGAGACCATCGCGAAGATGGCCGAGTGCGGCATTACCGCATTCGCCCTCGAAGCGGCGCCGCGTACCTCGCGGGCGCAGAGTCTTGATGTGCTGTCGTCGCAGGCGAATATCGCCGGCTACAAAGCGGTGTTGCTCGCGGCTCACTATTACCCACGCTTCATGCCGATGCTGATGACTGCTGCGGGCACCGTGAAAGCGGCGCGCGTGCTGATTCTCGGCGCGGGCGTGGCCGGTTTGCAGGCGATTGCCACGGCGAAACGTCTGGGTGCGGTGATCGAAGCGTCCGACGTGCGTCCAGCGGTGAAGGAACAGATCGAATCCCTCGGCGCCAAGTTCGTCGACGTGCCTTACGAGACTGATGAAGAGCGCGAATGCGCCGTCGGTGTCGGCGGTTACGCGCGGCCGATGCCGGCGAGCTGGATGCAGCGTCAGGCGCAGGCTGTGCACGAGCGCGCCAAGCAGGCCGATATCGTCATCACCACCGCGCTGATTCCGGGCCGCAAAGCGCCGACGCTGCTCAGCGCCGAGACCGTGGCACAGATGAAGCCGGGCTCGGTGGTCATCGACCTCGCCGCCGCCCAGGGTGGCAACTGCCCACTGACCGTCGCCGATCAGGTCGTTGTGGAAAACGGTGTGACCATCGTCGGCCCGACCAACCTCGCCGGTGAAGTCGCTGCCGATGCTTCGGCGCTGTACGCACGCAACCTGCTGGACTTCCTCAAGCTGGTGTTCACCAAGGAAGGCCAGTTCGACGTCAACCTCGAAGACGACATCGTCGCCGCGTGCCTGATGTGCCGCGACGGCCAAGTCATCCGCAAAAACGCCTAAGCAGGGATTCAGACGATGGAAGAGCTTATCTCCCCCGGTATCTACAACCTGATCATCTTCGTGCTGGCGATTTATGTCGGTTACCACGTGGTCTGGAACGTTACGCCTGCGCTGCACACGCCGTTGATGGCAGTCACCAACGCGATCTCGGCGATCGTGATCGTCGGCGCCATGCTCGCTGCTGCGCTGACCGTCACGCCGCTGGGCAAAACCATGGGCACGCTGGCCGTGGCACTGGCGGCAGTCAATGTGTTTGGTGGCTTCCTGGTCACCCGCCGCATGCTTGAAATGTTCAAGAAGAAAGCCCCGAAAGCAAAAGAAGAGGCGCCGAAGTAATGAGCATGAATCTCGTCACGACGCTCTACCTGATCGCGTCGATCTGCTTTATCCAGGCCCTCAAAGGCCTGTCGCACCCGACCACTTCGCGGCGCGGCAACCTGTTCGGCATGCTCGGCATGGCGTTGGCAATCATCACCACGGTCGGCCTCATCTATAAGTTGGGCGCTGAACTGGCCACGGCTGGCATTGGTTATGTGATCGTTGGCTTGCTGGTCGGCGGTACCGCCGGTTCGATCATGGCCAAGCGCGTTGAAATGACCAAGATGCCGGAACTGGTAGCGTTCATGCACAGCATGATCGGCCTCGCGGCGGTGTTCATTGCCATTGCGGCGGTAGTTGAGCCGCAGTCGTTGGGTATCGTTAAACAGCTGGGCGATGCGATCCCGACGGGCAACCGTCTGGAGCTGTTCCTCGGTGCCGCCATCGGTGCGATCACCTTCTCGGGTTCGGTGATCGCCTTCGGCAAGCTCTCGGGCAAATACAAGTTCCGTCTGTTCCAGGGCGCACCGGTACAGTTCGCCGGTCAGCACAAGCTCAATGCGGTTCTGGGTCTGGCCACGCTGGTTCTCGGCCTGACCTTCATGTTCACCGGCAACCTCACGGCGTTCGCGCTGATGCTGGCGCTGGCGTTCGTGATGGGCGTGCTGATCATCATCCCGATCGGCGGCGCCGACATGCCGGTGGTGGTGTCGATGCTCAACAGCTATTCCGGCTGGGCGGCGGCGGGCATCGGTTTCTCGCTGAACAACTCGATGCTGATCATTGCCGGCTCGCTGGTGGGTTCGAGCGGTGCGATCCTCTCGTACATCATGTGCAAGGCGATGAACCGCTCCTTCTTTAATGTACTGCTCGGCGGTTTCGGCAATACGGCAGATGCAGGTCCTGCCGGTGCGCAGGAAGCCCGTCCGGTGAAATCCGGCTCGGCTGATGACGCAACCTTCCTGCTGACCAACGCCGACACCGTGATCATCGTCCCGGGCTACGGTCTGGCAGTGGCCCGTGCACAACACGCACTGAAGGAACTGACCGAGAAGCTGACCCATCGCGGCGTGACCGTGAAGTACGCGATTCACCCGGTGGCCGGTCGCATGCCTGGGCACATGAACGTCCTGCTCGCCGAGGCCGAAGTGCCTTACGATCAGGTGTTCGAGATGGAAGACATCAACTCCGAGTTCGGTCAGGCCGACGTGGTGCTGGTGCTCGGCGCGAACGACGTGGTCAACCCGGCCGCGAAGAACGATCCGAAGTCACCGATTGCCGGCATGCCGATTCTCGAAGCGTTCAAGGCCAAGACCATCATCGTCAACAAGCGCTCGATGGCCAGCGGCTATGCCGGTCTGGACAACGAACTGTTCTATCTGGACAAGACCATGATGGTTTTCGGCGACGCGAAGAAAGTCATCGAAGACATGGTCAAAGCGGTCGAGTAATTCACCGCTGCAATAGCGAACGCCCCGACTTGTCGGGGCGTTTTTGTTTGCGCCAGACGCTGGACAATTTGCCGCGTTGTTGCAGATCCGGTAACGGTGTTTTACTGCAAACCCGCGAAATAGAGGCCTCATTTGCGACCTTGGTAGCGGGACAGGCGCCGGCCAAATTCACTAGACTGCGCATCCTGCTACTCGTTGCCCGAGATAATAATCCATGTTCCGTGACCGTATTCGCCTGCCTTCGTTGTTGGATAAAGTGATGAGCGCTGCCGACGCCGCTGCTCTGATTGAGGACGGCATGACCGTCGGCATGAGCGGTTTCACCCGCGCCGGCGAAGCCAAGGCCGTTCCCCACGCACTGGCCGAGCGCGCCAAGGTCACGCCGCTGAAGATCAGCCTGATGACCGGCGCCAGCCTGGGCAACGACCTCGACAAGCAACTGACCGAGGCCGGCGTGCTGTCGCGGCGCATGCCGTTTCAGGTCGACAGCACGTTGCGCAAGGCAATCAACGCCGGCGAAGTGATGTTCATCGACCAGCATCTCTCGGAAACCGTAGAGCAACTGCGCAACCAACAGTTGAAGCTGCCGGACATTGCCGTCATTGAGGCAGTCGCCATCACCGAACAAGGCCACATCGTGCCGACCACTTCGGTGGGCAACTCGGCCAGCTTCGCGATCTTCGCCAAACAAGTGATCGTCGAGATCAACCTGGCCCACAACGCCAACCTCGAAGGCCTGCACGACATTTATATCCCGACGTACCGCCCGACGCGCACGCCAATCCCGCTGGTGAAAGTCGACGATCGCATCGGCAGCACGGCGATCCCGATTCCGCCGGAGAAGATCGTTGCGATTGTCATCACTCAGCAGTCGGACTCGCCGTCCACAGTGTCGGTACCGGACGTTGATACCAACGCTATCGCTGAACACCTGATCACCTTCTTCAAGCAGGAAGTTGCGGCCGGGCGCATGACCAACAAGCTCGGCCCGCTGCAAGCCGGAATTGGCAACATCGCCAACGCGGTGATGTGCGGCTTGATCGACTCGCCGTTCGAAGACCTGACCATGTATTCGGAAGTGCTCCAGGACTCGACTTTCGACCTGATCGATGCCGGCAAGCTGAGCTTTGCCTCGGGCAGCTCGATCACCCTGTCCGAGCGGCGCAACAGCGACGTGTTCGGCAACCTGGAGAAGTACAAGGACAAACTGATTCTGCGGCCACAGGAGATCTCCAATCACCCGGAAGTGGTGCGGCGTCTGGGCATCATTGGCATCAACACCGCGCTGGAGTTCGACATCTACGGCAACGTCAACTCCACCCATGTCTGCGGTACGCGGATGATGAACGGCATCGGCGGCTCCGGCGACTTCGCGCGCAATGCGCATCTGGCGGTATTCGTGACCAAATCGATCGCCAAGGGTGGCGCGATTTCCAGCGTGGTGCCGATGGTCAGCCACGTCGACCATACCGAGCATGACGTCGACATCCTAGTGACCGAAGTCGGCCTCGCCGACCTGCGTGGCCTGGCGCCACGGGAGCGTGCACGAGTGATCATCGACAACTGCGTGCATCCGGACTTTCGCCAGGCACTGAATGACTACTTCAGCGCTGCCTGTGCAATCGGCGGTCATACCCCGCACATTCTGCGCGAAGCACTGAGCTGGCATATGAACCTGGAAGAAACCGGGCGCATGCTGGCGGTGTGATTCACACAGATAACCACCGAGGCAAACACAGTTTTGCGTCGGTGGATGCCCGAGAGAAGCAGGATCGCAAAAAACTGTACTGCTGTACCGGTCTTTTCCTACAGCAAAGCCCTACTCAATCCCGTGATACGAGCCGAAATGCACCAATCAAGTGCAGACAGGTACAGTTTGCCCAATTTCGACCCGTACACCATCCATAAACAGTTAACTGCTCACTCACAATACAAATGAACTGTATCTACAGAGACTATCCAAACGAGAGGATCATGGGCACCAGTCAAACCACTACCTGATCCCGCCACAAGCGGAAGGATGTCAACCATGGAACGTACACTCAGTTCCGAACTGTTCTTCGAAGACAAAGCTGTAAACACCCAGGCTTCCCTGCCTCTGCGCGTTATTGCCAACTTGATGTTGTGGCAGCGCCGCATCTCCAGCCGCCACCAACTGGCCCGTCTGGATTCGCGTCTGCTGGCCGACGCCGGTATCAGCGAAGCACAACGCTACGAAGAGCTGAGCAAGCCGTTCTGGCGCTAAGCAGCGTCGCTGGCTCTGGTCGTCAGACCCACCGCCAGCAACCCGAATTGCACAAGCAGAACCCGTCGTGGGCAACCACGACGGGTTTTGTCGTTTCAGGGGCCTTGAATGCTCTAAAACGCATATATGAACGAGCACAGGTACAATTTAAGAAATACTCGAATATACCAGTACAGTTATCCAGAAACTTTGGAGTATCACTGGCCACCACTGGGCGAACCGCATCTGGCAGCCTAATATCCATGCAGAACGTGGCGAACGTTGCGCAACAGGCGTCTGACTCCTCAGATACCGAGCCACCTCTCACTACGGTTTATCCAAAGGAGTTCCATCATGACCCGTCTTCGTCTGCTCAGTGCCGCCGCCCTGCTGGCCGTGGCTGCCAACGCCAGCGCTACCAGCTTCATCGTCACCACCGACTCGATCGTCGGCGCGCTGAAAGCCACTTCCGACGCCACTTCCGATGTGACCTCCTCGTTCCGTGACGACAAGATCGTCCTCGCCGCCCGCGACGATGCCGCCAGCTTCGTGGCCAGCGAAGGCGATATCCGTGGGGTAAAGCTGGAAAGCGCGCTCGATCACATCCGCCATCAGGCGCCACAACTCAATGCCACCGATGCCCAATTGGCTCAGGCCATTCTGACGCTCTGATCGCTTGCGGTATTGCGGGACACGCCAGCCGTGTCCCGATGTTTCAACGCTGGCTCTGGCCCGGGCATTTGCGCTAGCCTTCAGGCTCGCTAACAGTTGTCGAGTCCCATGCGCTTTCTTCCAACTTTGCTCATCTCTTCTACTCTATTCACCGCCTGCTGGGCGATGTCCGCCAACGCCTTCGATGCTTTCAATGCGTCGACCCAAGGCACGGTGGTCAGCGGTTACGCGACCAGCATGGTGTCTTCTGCGCCGTTCGACCGTAAACTGCTGCGCGCCGCCCATGATGATGCGGCCGCCTTTGTTGCCAGTGACGGTGAATGGCGAGGCGCACGGCTGGAATCCGCGCTGCATTACCTGCGCAAAACCCGGCCGAAACTTCATGCCAGCGACCTTGAACTGGCAGAGGCAATTCTCGTCCAATAGTTATCCTTGTCCTTCCGGAGTCGTTCCATGCGTAGCCCGCTGATTGCTGCCGCCCTTGGCCTGTTTGTGTTGGCCGATATGGCCCAGGCGCACACCCTGGTAGCCACCAGTAACATCATCGTTCGTGCCTCCCAGCGCAGCATCGATTTCACTTCCGATACCACCACGTCGATTCGCGATTCGAAAATCATCCGCGAAGCCCACGACGACGCCGCCAGTTTCGTCGCCAGCAACGGCGACATCCGTGGCGCGCACCTCGAAGCCGCCCTCAACACCTTGCGCAATCGCGTGCCGGAAGCGCGCGACGCCAGTGATCAGGTACTCGCCGAAGCCATCCTCGCACTGTGAGGTCCGTTGGCGCCTGGCTGCTGGCCGGGGCGTTGTTGCTGCTTGGCAACAGCGCCCACGCCGGCCTGCAATTGCGGCTCAAGACCGAGGGTCTGAGCCCGGCTCAACAACAGGCCAGTCAGGCGCTGATCGATGAGGCCATGGCGAAACTGCCGCCGAGCTTCATCGAGCGGCTGGATCGGCGCATCGACGTCGGCTGGACCGACGACATGCCTGCCAACGCTTACGGGCAGGCGACGCTGGTTGCCGAACTCGATCTGAACCGCAAGCTGCTCGCCAGCCTCACCGATGGCAGCGCGGCGAAAGAGAAAACCAATCGCCCCCACGGCACTGTGCGCCAGGAACTGCTGGCCACGGTGCTGCACGAAATTACCCACATTTATGATCGTGCGCGTTTATGGCCGAGCGCCGAGCGCACGTTGATCCAGCGCTGCACCCGACGCTTCAACAGCGCCGGGCTGATCGGCATTCCCGATGAGTGTCGCGGGCAGAACGGTCGCCGCTTCACCATCAGCGACGACCCGCGCCTGCTTGACCTCGCCGGGTGGCAGCAATACGTCGGCCGCCGTGGCGAGCGTGAACAACACAACCGCCAGATCGCCCGCAGTCCGGATCTTTACGAGATCTCCAGTCCCAAGGAATTCGTCGCGGTCAACATGGAGTACTTTCTCCTCGACCCGAGCTACGCCTGCCGCCGCCCGGCGCTGTATCGCTACTACAAGGAACATTTCGGCTGGGCGCCGCCAGCGCAGGACACCTGCAGCAAGAGCTTCGCCTTTCTCAATGCGGGCAATGACTTCGCCAAGCAGCCTCTGGGGCAAGTCGATCCGGAACGGGTCTATGCCGTCGATTACCTGCTGGCCGAGGCCAATCAGAACTGGGTCAGCCGCTGGGGTCACAGCATGCTGCGCCTGGTGATCTGCGCCCCCGGTCGCCCGCGTGGCCCGGATTGCCGCCTCGACCTCGATCAGCACCTGGTGCTGTCCTATCGCGCTTTCGTTGGCGATGTGCAGCTGTCGAGCTGGGACGGACTGGTCGGCAAATACCCGTCGCGGCTGTTCGTGCTGCCGCTGGCACAGGTGATCGACGAATACACCAAGACCGAGCTGCGCAGCCTCGCTTCGGTGCCGCTGAACCTGTCTCGCGAGGAAATAGAAGGCGTGGTCGAACATGCTGCCGAGATGCACTGGAGTTACGACGGCAACTACTTCTTCCTGTCCAACAACTGCGCGGTGGAAGGCTTGAAACTGTTGCGCAGCGGCAGCAATAACAGCCAACTGGTCGGGCTAGACAGCATCATGCCCAACGGCTTGCTGGAAGTGCTCAAGGGCCGTGGTCTGGCCGATACCAGTGTGCTCGACAATCCGAAAGAAGCGCTGCGCCTGGGTTACCGCTTCGACTCGTTCCGCGATCGCTATCAAGCGATGTTCGATGTATTGAAGAAGCAGCTGCCGATCAAGCAGACCACTGTCGAGGATTGGCTGTCACTCAGCGCTGAGCAACGCCGCGAATGGTTCGATCGCGCCGACCTGCGCACCAGTGCGGCCCTGTTGCTGCTGGAGCAAGCCAGTTTCCGCCGGCAGTTATTGCTGGCCCAGGACGAGGTCAAGCAACGCTACCTCGGCGCCCGCGAGCTGGAAAACGGCGGCATGGACAAAGCCAACGCGACCTTGCAGGAGATCCTCGCCAACAGTGGCTTCCTCAGCCGCCCGGCGGAACTGCTCGACTCCAAAGGTTACGGACTACCGCAGCCCAGCGAGTTCGCCCGACTGGAAGCGGAAAGCAGCCAGCGGCAGAAGAAGCTGCTGGCCCTGTCCGGCGATCTCGATACCGAAGTGCGCAAGCTGCTTGAACCCAAGCGGGCGGCCGAGATTGCCGCCAGCGAGGCCAACGTCAAGCAGATTGGCGAGCATCTGCGCAAACTGCACAAGGCCTCGGGCGGACTGCAATTACCCTGAGCACAAAAAAGGCTTCAGAACGCCTGTTCTGAAGCCTTTTCTATTTCCCTGCGGCTTTAGACGCGAGCTTTGCGCACGCCTTGGGACAGCGCCGAACACAGACTCAACACACCATCGATGGCCTGCTCAGGCGTATCGGCACTGGCGATGTGATCAATCAGCGCCGAGCCCACCACCACACCGTCAGCCAGACGCGCGATGGCCGCAGCCTGCTCCGGCGTACGGATACCGAAACCGATGCTGATCGGCAGATCGGTATGCCGACGCAGACGTGCAACCGCCTCTGCCACATGTTCCAGAGTCGCTGCACCGGCACCGGTGACACCGGCCACCGACACGTAGTAGACGAAACCGGAACTGCCGTTGAGCACACGCGGCAGACGCACATCGTCGGTGGTCGGCGTGGTCAGGCGGATGAAGTCCAGGCCAGCAGCCTGCGCCGGGTCGCACAGCTCTTCGTTGTGCTCTGGTGGCATGTCGACCACGATCAGGCCATCGACGCCAGCCTCTTTGGCTTCGGCGATGAAACGCTCGACGCCGAATTTGTGAATCGGGTTGAAGTAGCCCATCAACACCAGCGGCGTGTCGCTGTTGCCTTCACGGAACTCGCGAACCATTTGCAGGGTTTTCGCCAGATTCTGTTTGGCGCCGAGGGCGCGAATGTTGGCCAACTGGATTGCCGGGCCATCGGCCATCGGATCGGTGAACGGCATGCCCAGCTCGATCACATCGGCACCTGCGGCAGGCAGGCCTTTGAGGATTGCCAGCGAAGTGTCGTAGTCAGGATCACCAGCGGTGACGAAGGTCACCAGCGCGGCGCGGTTCTGTTGCTTGAGGTCGGCAAAGCGGGTTTGCAGGCGGCTCATCAGTGTTTCTCCTGCTGCGACTGTTGCATATGGTGCATCACGGTTTGCATGTCCTTGTCACCACGGCCCGAGAGGTTGACCACCATCAGGTGATCTTTTGGCAGCTTCGGTGCGCGCTTGAACACTTCCGCCAGGGCGTGGGCGCTTTCCAGGGCAGGGATGATCCCTTCCAGACGGCAGCATTTGTGGAACGCTTCAAGAGCTTCGTCGTCGGTCACCGAGGTGTACTGGACGCGGCCGATGTCATGCAACCAGGCGTGTTCAGGGCCGATGCCCGGATAGTCGAGGCCAGCGGAAATCGAGTGGGCGTCGATGATCTGGCCATCGTCGTCCTGCAACAGGAATGTCCGGTTACCGTGCAGCACGCCCGGCACCCCGCCGTTCAGGCTGGCCGCGTGCTTGCCGGTTTCGATGCCGTAACCGGCGGCTTCGACGCCGATGATCTCCACGCTCTTGTCATCGAGGAACGGGTGGAACAGGCCCATGGCGTTGGAACCGCCACCGATGCACGCCACCAGGCTGTCCGGCAGACGACCTTCCTGAGCTTGCAGTTGATCGCGGGTTTCCTTGCCGATGACGGCCTGGAAGTCGCGAACCATTGCTGGATAAGGGTGCGGGCCGGCCACGGTGCCGATCAGGTAAAAGGTGTTGTCGACGTTGGTCACCCAGTCACGCAGGGCTTCGTTCATCGCGTCTTTGAGGGTGCCGGTGCCAGCCACGACCGGAATGACTTCAGCGCCGAGCAGCTTCATGCGGAAGACGTTGGCCTGCTGACGTTCGATGTCGGTGGTGCCCATGTAGATCACGCAGTCCAGCCCGAAACGCGCAGCAACGGTGGCCGTGGCCACGCCGTGCATGCCGGCGCCGGTCTCGGCGATGATGCGCTTCTTGCCCATGCGCCGCGCCAGCAGGATCTGGCCGATGCAGTTGTTGATCTTGTGCGCGCCGGTGTGGTTCAGCTCTTCGCGCTTGAGGTAGATCTTCGCGCCGCCGCAGAACTCGGTCAGGCGTTCGGCGAAATACAGCGGGCTCGGACGTCCGACGTAATCACGCTGGAAGTAGGCCAACTCTTCCTTGAATGCCGGATCTTCCTTGGCCGCTTCGTATTCGCGGGCCAGGTCGAGGATCAATGGCATCAGGGTTTCCGCTACATAACGGCCACC
Organism: Pseudomonas sp. GXM4; assembly: GCF_008923895.1. Classification (NCBI taxonomy): domain Bacteria; kingdom Pseudomonadati; phylum Pseudomonadota; class Gammaproteobacteria; order Pseudomonadales; family Pseudomonadaceae; genus Pseudomonas; species Pseudomonas sp. GXM4. Next base: position 25,504 of record NZ_WBRZ01000021.1, on the reverse strand, counting down.
GAACGCACCGAACAGGCCGTTGGCGTCAGGGCCGTTACGCAGATCAGAGGTGTTCGAAGTCTGGGTCATGGGTCGCTCCAGGTGAATTCGGTCAGAAGACAATGACGATCACTCTACCCCTGACTTTCCAGGCTGAAAACCGATAAGATCGCCACAACCTGTCAGGAAAACTCACAGATACCATGAGCCATGACCTTCCCCCGCTGAATGCCTTGCGCGCCTTCGAGGCCACCGCCCGTCTGAACAGTGTGAGTCAGGCTGCCGAACAGCTGCACGTCACCCACGGTGCGGTCAGCCGCCAGCTCAAGGTGCTTGAAGAACATCTAGGGATGAGCCTGTTCGTCAAGGACGGACGCGGCTTGAAACTCACAGATTCCGGAGCGCGTCTGCGCGATGTCAGCGCTGAGGCGTTTGATCGGTTGCGCAGTGTTTGCGCCGAACTTACGCAAAGCACAGCGGATGCGCCGTTCGTGCTGGGTTGTTCCGGGAGCCTGCTGGCGCGCTGGTTTATTCCGCGTCTGGGGCGGCTGAATGCCGATTTGCCGGATCTGCGTCTGCACCTGTCTGCCGGTGAAGGCGATCTCGATCCCCGGCGCCCGGGCCTCGATGCGCTGTTGCTGTTCGCCGAACCACCGTGGCCCGCCGATATGCAGGTCTATGAACTGGCGGCGGAACGCATCGGCCCAGTGATGAGCCCATTGTTCAGCGGTTATCAGAACCTGCACGACGCTCCTGCCGCAGAATTGCTCGAGCAGCCCTTGCTGCACACCACCTCGCGCCCACAAGCCTGGCCCAGCTGGGCGCAGCAAAACCACCTCGATCCCAAGGCGTTGAAGCTCGGGCAAGGTTTTGAGCATTTGTATTATTTGCTGGAGGCGGCTGTTGCAGGTCTCGGCGTGGCAATCGCGCCGGAGCCGCTGGTAATCGAAGATCTGAAGGCGGGTCGCCTGGTTGCGCCGTGGGGCTTTTGCGAAACCCCGGCGCAACTGGCGTTGTGGCTACCCAAGCGCGCCGCAGACGGACGCGCCCGGCAACTGGCGCAGTGGCTCAAGAACGAGCTGCGCCAGACTGATCACTCACCGCGCTTGAACAAAAAGTAGGCGGCGAGCAGACCGATTGCACCGACAGCCACGCCGGCTGTGGTCCATGGGTGTTCCTGCGCGTAGTCACGAGTGGCAATGCCGGTCTCGCGGGTTTTCACTTTGACTTCTTCGTACGCGTCGCTGAGCAGATGACGGGAATGTTTCAGCGCACTTTCGGCGTTGCTTTTCAGCGCCTTGAGGGTCTTGCGCGACTCGTCCGAAGCATCGTCTTTCAAGCTTTCCAACGATTTGAGCAGACTCTCGATCTCGGCTTCCATGCTTTGCAACGAGGCTTTACGTAAAGAGGTGTTGGCCATGGTGGCTCTCCTGCATTGGTGATGAGTGGCGTGTGTTGGTTGGGACTTCAGCATGTCGAGAAAGTGCAGAAATTCTGAACTTCGGCAGCGCAGCGGCGCCGAAATCATCAGTGCAATTGCCTGCTAGGCTCAATTTCACACGCCATTCCAACCCAAGGAGAACGCCATGAGTGACCATCACACCTACAAGAAAGTCGAGCTGGTCGGCTCGTCCACTACCAGCATCGAAGACGCCATCAACAATGCACTGGCCGAGGCGAACAAGACCCTGCGCAATCTGGAATGGTTTGAAGTGACCGAAACCCGTGGCCACATCGAAAATGGCCAGGTAGCGCACTTTCAGGTCACGCTGAAAGTCGGCTTCAAGATTGCCGCCAGCTGAGTTTGAGCTAGTCTTCTGAACTTGCGCGCTGGCCGAGTGCCATAGGGAATGGCAAAGCGCTACAAGGTGAGCGCATCGGGTGGATGACTCGATGCCCGCCTCTTTCAATCCGACCAGGGAGTGCGACCGATGAAGAAGTTCATGTTGGCAGTAGGTTTGTTGAGCCTTGCCGGTGGTGCGTTTGCAGCCGGCAAGCCATGTGAAGAGCTGAAAAGCGAAATCGCCGCGAAGCTCGACGCCAAAGGCGTTTCCGGTTATTCGCTGGAGGTCGTCGACAAGGGTGCGGCGGCTGATGGTGACGTCGTCGGCAGTTGCGAAGGCGGCAGCAAGGACATCGTCTACAAACGCGGTTGATTGCGCCTGAAATACAAAAGCCGACGTGGATGCGTCGGCTTTTTTGTGGGCTCCATGTGCCCGATGTGGGAGCGAGCTTGCTCGCGAAACCGGTGGGTCAGTCGACATATCGAGTGCCTGACACTCCGTCTTCGCGAGCAAGCTCGCTCCCACAAGGTATGTGTGGTGAATCTTAGCCCTTCATCACCTGCGCCAGCAGCTCGTACGAGCGCACGCGATCAGCATGCTCATACAAATCGCTGGTGAAAATCAGCTCGTCCGCCTGGGTCTGCTCGATCAGCACCTCAAGCTTGGCGCGGATCTTCTGCGGACCGCCGACCATGGCGAGGCCGAGGAAATCGCCCACTGCCTCACGTTCATGGGGCAGCCACAGACCGTCCATGGTTTTCACCGGCGGACGCTGCACCAGGCTCTGGCCACGCATCAGCGCAAGAATGCGCTGGTACACCGACGTCGCCAGATAATCGGCTTGCTCATCGGTATCCGCCGCCACCAGCGGCACGCCGAGCATTACGTACGGCTTGTCGAGCACCGCCGACGGCTTGAAGTGGTTGCGGTAGATGCGGATCGCCTCGTGCATGAAGCGCGGCGCGAAGTGCGAGGCGAAGGCGTAAGGCAAGCCGCGCTCACCCGCCAATTGCGCGCTGAACAGACTTGAGCCGAGCAGCCAGATCGGCACGTTGGTGCCGGTGCCGGGCATGGCGATCACCCGTTGCTCCGGGGTGCGCGGGCCGAGGTAGCGCATCAGTTCGGCAACGTCTTCAGGGAAGTCGTCAGCGCTGCCCGAGCGCTCACGGCGCAAGGCGCGGGCGGTCATCTGGTCAGAGCCGGGCGCGCGGCCCAGACCCAGGTCGATGCGTCCAGGGTACAGGCTCTCGAGGGTGCCGAACTGCTCGGCTATCACCAGCGGCGCATGGTTGGGCAGCATCACCCCGCCGGAACCGACGCGGATCGTCGACGTGCCTCCGGCCAGATAGCCGAGCAACACCGAAGTGGCCGAACTGGCGATGCCGTCCATGTTGTGATGTTCGGCGACCCAGAAGCGCGTGTAGCCGAATTTCTCGGCATGCTGCGCCAGGTCCAGCGAATTGCGCAGCGATTGCCCCGCGCTGCCGTTTTCGCGCACCGGCACCAGGTCGAGAGTGGAAAATTTAACGTCGGACAGTTTTTTCATGAACCTGCATCTCCGGGTGGGGAGGCAGGTTTTTCTTGCGAACGAAAACCTGCCAAATCCATAAGCGTGTTTTATGGAATGAGGGCATATACCCGAGATTCAATAGCAGCGACGAAATTTCCTACTAAAAAAGTCAACGATTCAGCCAGGCTGAACTTTGTTCCGCCGTCTATCCTCAGAAGCCTTGCTAGTAAAAACCGCGACGGCGCGGCGTTCCGCGCCATATTTGAGGAGGCAGACATGGCTATCGTGAAAAAGGCATCGGCGCATTGGGAAGGCGATCTGAAAACCGGTCTCGGCTCGATCTCCACCGAAACCGGCGTGCTGCGCGAAGCGCCGTACGGCTTCAAGGCGCGCTTCGAAGGCGGCAAAGGCACCAACCCGGAAGAACTGATCGGCGCGGCCCACGCCGGCTGCTTCTCCATGGCGTTTTCGATGATTCTCGGCGATGCCGGCCTGAAGGCGGACAGCATCGACACCAACGCCGAAGTCACCCTCGATCAGGTTGACGGCGGCTTCGCGATCACTGCGGTGAAACTGATTCTCAAGGCGAAGATCCCGGGCGCGACTCAGCAACAGTTTGAGGAGTTGAGCAACAAGGCCAAGGAAGGGTGCCCGGTTTCCAAGGTGCTGAATGCGAAGATCACCCTCGAGGCTTCGCTCGTCAGCTGATTCGGCGTTTGCCGGGCTGACGCCTTCGCGAGCAGGGCTCGCTCCCACGGGGGATTTGTGCACGTCGCAGATCCAGTGTGTGAGCGAGCCTGCTCGCGAAGGCGGCCTCGGATTCAACTCAGCAACCGGCAATCAGTACAAGGTGTGAGCAAAGTCAGAACCCGCTCAGCAGAAATGTGGTCGAATAATCGACAGCAGCTTCAGCGCACACCCGTGCGCGCTGCCTCAAGGAGCTTCATCGATGAAACGTATTGGCTTGGCGATTCTTTGCAGTGCACTGGCCACGTCCGCTATCGCAGCCCCCAAAAAATGCGAGGAGCTTAGAAAGGAGATCGAGATCAAGATCCAGGCGAAGGCGATCCCAACGTACACCCTTGAAATCATCACGGCAGAAGAGGCGAAGCAGCACGACTCGGCCATGATCGTCGGTTCTTGCGAGAACGGCACCAAGCGGATTATCTATCAGAGAAACGATAGCTGATTGCCTATCACGGCACGCAATTGATCTGCCGCTCGTTGGCAACGATCTGCCCCTGACGATTGATCAAGCGTGCACTTGGCGTGAAGGCCAGCGATCGGGCCTCAAGGCGGTAACGCTGCCCGGCCTCGAAGTGTTCATAGGGCACCGTCATGTAACACAGCCGCTCTTGCGGATCGGTATCCATGCCCTGACCACCCCCGAATACTTCGAAGTCAAAGCGCACGGTGAGCTCATGACTACCGGGCGTCACCTGAAAAAACCGTCCGTCGCGCAAGCGCTGTTTATCCAGGCGCTCGGCCATCAGCACCTTGCCGCCGGGGGTAGGCATGGCGAAGTCGACCCAGGCTTTGTCTGGATCGGCCGCTGGCAACGGGCTCTGACAACCGGCGAGCACACTGGCGGCCAGCAATGTCGTCAACTTGCGCATGATCGATATCCTTTGACGGGATTTGCAGCATAGCTGCCGATCAACTGCTCTGACAGCCCGCCGGTGTGCCCTGGCCGACAACCTTGCGCTGTTCGTCATAAAGCTTGGCCCAAGGCCGGAAGCCGATACTGCCCGCCTGCAACTGATAGCGCTGGCCGGCGTTGAAATCCTTGAATTTCACGCTCATCTGGCAATCGCGCCACAGCGGTTCGGCATTCGGGCCGATGTTGGTGGCCTCGACCGGGAATTGGTAGCGCACCTTCAGCTCATGGCTGCCGGGCTGCACTTCGAAATAGCGTTTGTCGATGGCCTGGGTAGCATCGACTTGCACGGCTTGCAGCGCCGTGTCGTGTTGGCGAGCGTCAAGATCGATCCAGGCTTGCGAAGGGTCGGGGTCGGGCATTCCGAAACCGGCACAACCGGCCAGCATCAGCAGGCCTCCTGTCAGCATCAACATGCGCATAGCGGTGCTCCTTGAGGCGGGATAGTCTTGGGGCAGACTTTCCGGGGAATTTCTTATTTTGATCAGGCCGTTTTCCAGCCTTGGGTTACTTGATCGCGTTTTTCCGATTTTGTTTCCGGGTGTGTTGTTTTTGTTGCTCAACGGTTGCACCAGCGTCAGCTATTACAGCCAGATGGCCAGCGGCCAACTGCAATTGCTGCGCGCACGGGAGCCAGTCGAAAAAGTCATTGCCGACCCCAGCCGCGATGCCAGATTGCGCGCGCATCTGGCTCAATCACAAAAGGCCCGCACGTTCGCCAGCGAGCATCTGCACTTGCCGGACAACCAGAGCTATCGTCTGTACGCCGACATCGGTCGCCCGTACGTGGTGTGGAACGTGTTCGCCACCGCAGAGTTTTCCCTGACGCCGCAGAATCACTGCTTTCCGATTGCCGGCTGCGTGGCCTATCGCGGCTACTACAGCCAGAGCGCGGCCCGTGGCGAGGCGGCGATTCAACGTTTGCAGGGCATGGACGTGTCGATCGGCGGGGTCGAGGCGTACTCGACGCTTGGCTGGTTCGATGACCCGATCCTCAATTCGATGATGGGCTGGGGCGACGAACGGCTGGCCGCGTTGATTTTTCATGAACTGGCGCACCAGAAGTTCTATGTGAAGGACGACACTGAATTCAACGAGTCTTTCGCCACCTTCGTCGAGCAGGAAGGCACGCGGCAATGGCGCACGTTTCGCGGGCTACCGGCAGAGTCGGATGCCAGGCTCAAGCAGCGTGACCAGTTCATCGAACTGGTACTCGACACGCGTTCAAGACTGGAGAAGCTCTATGCGCAGCCGCTGTCGGTTGAGCAGATGCGTGAGCGCAAAGCAGCTGAATTCGAGCGCTTGCGCCGGGAGTATCGGGTAATGCGCGACAGTCAGTGGGCCGGGGACAAACGCTATGACGCCTGGGTCAATGCGCCACTGAACAACGCGCGATTGTTGCCGTTCGGGCTGTATGACCAGTGGGTGCCGGCGTTTGCGGCGGTGTTCCGCCAAGTAGATGGGGATTGGATGAGGTTTTATGCCGAGGTTGAGCGGTTGGGACGGTTGCCGGTTGATGAGCGTAAGGCGGCTTTGAGGGCCTTGGCAGTTCCTGAGTCCTCCAGCGGCTGAACGGGCCTCATCGCTGGCAAGCCAGCTCCCACAGGGACAGCGGTGAGCCTGAAGAATCGCTAACCTGTGGGAGCTGGCTTGCCAGCGATAGCCATCTGCTCAGCGCTGCAAAAACGCCTGATGCAACTCGTCCAGGGTTTCAAAGTGATAAGCCGGCGCCTCGGCATTCAGTTCTTCAAAACTGCCGAACCCATAGCCCACCGCCGCCGCATCCAGGCCATTGCTGCGCGCGCCGATCAGGTCGTGCTTGCGATCGCCGATCATCAGGGTCTGCGCCGGGTCCAGGCGTTCTTCCTCAAGCAAGTGCGCAATCAACTCAACCTTGTTGGTCCGCGTGCCGTCCAGCTCGCTGCCGTAGATCACCTTGAAGTGGCGGGCGAAGTCGAAGTGCCGGGCGATCTCGCGGGCGAACACCCACGGTTTGGAGGTGGCGATGTACAACTGCCGCCCCTGCCCGCTCAAGGTTTCCAGCAACGGCGTGACCCCGTCGAACACCCGATTCTCGTAGAGCCCGGTGACCTTGAAGCGCTCGCGATAGAAATTCACCGCTTCCCAGGCCCTGGCCTCGTCGAAGTCGTAGAACTGCATGAACGCTTGCAGCAGCGGCGGGCCGATGAAGTGTTCCAGTTTGCTCAGGTCCGGTTCGTCGATGCCGAGATTGGCCAAGGCAAATTGAATTGAGCGGGTGATGCCCTCACGCGGGTCGGTCAGGGTGCCATCGAGGTCGAACAGTACAGTCTGGTAATGCATGGAAATTCCCGAGCAGGTGTAGGGCGGTTCAGAGCTGGTCGTAGCCTTCGGCCAGATGCAGGTCCTTGAGCTTGACGTAGTTCGCCGCGCTGTACGTAAAGAAGGCGTTTTCCTTATCGGTCAGCGGGCGCACTTGCTTGACCGGGCTGCCGACATACAGGAAGCCGCTCTGCAGGCGCTTGCCCGGCGGCACCAGGCTGCCGGCGCCGATGATCACGTCGTCCTCGACCACGGCGCCGTCCATGACGATGCTGCCCATGCCGATCAACACGCGGCTGCCAACGGTGCAGCCGTGCAGCATGACCTTGTGGGCGATGGTCACGTCATCGCCGATCAGCAAGGGAAAACCGTCCGGGTTGAACGGGCCGGCGTGGGTGATGTGCAGCACGCAGCCATCCTGCACGCTGGTGCGCGCACCGATGCGGATGCGGTGCATGTCGCCACGGATCACCGTCAGCGGCCAGACCGAGCTGTCTGCGCCAATTTCGACGTCGCCGATCACCACCGCCGAACCGTCGACGAATGCGCCGTTGCTCAGGCGGGGGGTGTGATTCTGGTATTTGCGAAGGGACACGATTAGTTCTCTCTCTGTCGCCGATAGCTGCGGTGAGTGTCGATTGTAATTAAGATGGGCGCATGTTTCTTCCAGCCAAGGTGCCAACCGTGAGCGTGAACAACCCTCTTTTGCAGTCCTACGACCTGCCGCCGTTCTCCACGATCCGTGCCGAACACGTCCTGCCCGCCATCGAAACCATCCTCGCGGACAACCGCGCCGCCATCGCCGAGATCCTCAAGACCCAGGGCAAGAACCCGACCTGGGCCGGTCTGGTATTGGCGATGGACGAACTCAATGATCGTCTCGGTGCGGCGTGGAGCCCGGTCAGCCATCTTAACGCCGTGTGCAACAGCGCCGAACTGCGTGAAGCCTACGAGTCGTGCCTGCCGGCCCTGAGCGCCTACTCCACCGAAATGGGCCAGAACCGCGAACTGTTCCAGGCGTATGAAGCGTTGGCCAACAGTCCGGAAGCCGCCAGTTTCGACGTCGCGCAAAAGACCATTCTGGAACACGCCCTGCGCGATTTCCGTCTGTCGGGTATCGATCTGCCGGAAGCCGAGCAGAAACGTTACGCTGAAGTGCAGAGCAAACTGTCCGAGCTGGGCAGCCGCTTCTCCAACCAATTGCTCGATGCCACCCAGGCGTGGACCAAGCACATTACCGACGAAGCCGCCCTTGCCGGCCTGACCGATTCGGCCAAGGCGCAGATGGCTGCCGCCGCCCAGGCCAAAGGCCTCGACGGCTGGCTGATTACTCTGGAATTCCCCAGCTATTACGCGGTGATGACCTACGCGCAAGACCGTGCGCTGCGCGAAGAAGTCTACGCCGCCTACTGCACCCGTGCCTCGGATCAAGGCCCGAATGCCGGGCAGAACGACAACGGCCCGGTGATGGAAGAGATCCTCGACCTGCGTCAGGAACTGGCCCGATTGCTGGGCTTCGCCAGTTTCGCCGAACTGAGTCTGGCGACGAAAATGGCCGAATCCAGCGATCAGGTACTGAGCTTCCTGCGTGATCTGGCCCAGCGCAGCAAGCCGTTCGCCGCGCAGGATCTGCAACAGTTGCGCGCTTACGCTGCCGAACAGGGCTGCGCCGATCTGCAAAGCTGGGACAGTGGTTTCTACGGCGAAAAACTCCGCGAGCAGCGTTACAGCGTCGCTCAGGAAACCCTGCGAGCCTACTTCCCGATCGATAAAGTCCTCAGCGGCCTGTTCGCCATCGTCCAGCGTCTGTACGGCATCGAGATCGCCGAGCAGAAAGGCTTCGACACCTGGCACCCAGACGTACGCCTGTTCGAGATCAAGGAAAACGGTCAGCACGTCGGCCGCTTCTTTTTCGACTTGTATGCCCGCGCCAACAAGCGTGGCGGCGCATGGATGGACGGCGCCCGCGACCGTCGTCGCACCATCGACGGTGTGCTGCAAAGCCCAGTCGCCAATCTGGTGTGCAACTTCACCCCGGCCGACAGCGGCAAGCCTGCGCTGCTGACCCATGATGAAGTGACCACCCTGTTCCACGAGTTCGGCCACGGCCTGCATCACCTGCTGACCCGAGTCGAACACGCTGGCGTATCCGGCATCAATGGCGTGGCCTGGGACGCGGTCGAGCTGCCGAGCCAGTTCATGGAAAACTGGTGCTGGGAGCCGGAAGGCCTGGCGCTGATTTCCGGCCACTACGAGACCGGCGAGCCACTGCCGCAGGACCTGCTGGAAAAAATGCTCGCGGCGAAGAGCTTCCAGTCCGGGCTGATGATGGTGCGTCAGCTGGAGTTTTCGCTGTTCGACTTCGAACTGCACGCCACCCACGGCGATGGCCGCAGCGTGGCGCAAGTGCTGGAGGGCGTGCGTGACGAGGTGTCGGTCATGCGTCCACCGGCTTACAACCGCTTCCCCAACAGCTTTGCGCACATTTTCGCTGGTGGTTACGCGGCGGGTTATTACAGCTACAAGTGGGCTGAAGTGCTGTCCGCCGACGCCTTCTCGAAATTCGAGGAAGACGGCGTGCTCAACGCTGAAACCGGTCGGGCGTTCCGCGAGGCGATTCTGGCGCGCGGCGGCTCGCAGGCACCGATGGTGCTGTTCGTCGACTTCCGTGGCCGTGAGCCGTCGATCGATGCGCTGCTGCGCCACAGCGGCCTGAGTGAGGACGCGGCAGCATGAGCGACGGCCCTGTGATCACCAAGAAGCGCTTTATCGCCGGGGCGGTCTGCCCGGCGTGCAGCGAGCCGGACAAGTTGATGATGTGGAACGAAGACGGCGTGCCGCACCGTGAGTGCGTGGCCTGCGGTTACTCCGACACACTCAACGAGCAAGGCCTGTCGGTGCCCAAAGAGCTGGGCACGCGGGTCAATACCAGTGCGCTGAAGCCTGCCGCCGACAAAAAGGTTCAGGCCGTGCAGTTCTTCCCCAACCCCAAGTTGAAGAAAAAGCCCGACGAGCACCAGTGACAACTACCGCCACCTGCCGATGATCGTCGTCAGGTGGCGGTAACTATCTACCACCTCGCCCCCGCGCTTCGTGATTAGGCTGGTCAATCCAGCCCTCTCTCACGGAAGACGCCATGCCTGACACCAACCCACTCCTGCAACAATGGCAGTTGCCGCCCTGGTCGGCGATACGCGCCGAACATCTGCTGCCGGCAGTCGAGCGCATCGTTGCCGACAACCTGCTGATCATCGAAAACGTCATCGCCACTCAGGTCGATCATCCCAACTGGGACGACGTGGTCATTGCCATCGATGAAGCCGATGCACGCCTGAATGAAACCATGGCGATTATCGAATTCCTCTCGGTCAGGCATGCCGATGATCCCGAGTGGTTGGCGCAGGAAGCGCTCAGCACTCACGCTGCACAGCATTACAAAGCTGCGAAGGCCGGCAATCGACAGTTGCTCCAGGTTTATCAACGATTGGCACTGAGCTCCATAGCCGCCAGCTTCAGTGATGCACGCAAAGCCTCGCTGGCGAAAATCCTGCGCAGGTTTCACTTGGCCGGCAGCGAATTGTCGAGTGCGCAGCGCAAGGATCTGGCGCGATTGAACGGCGAAATCGATTTGCTGGAAAAGCGCTTCATGAGCAACCTCAAATCGGTCAACGCGGCATGGAGCAAGGACATCGACGATGCAGCGCTGTTGGCAGGACTGCCGGCCGAAACGCAGGCGCATCTGGCCGCCAATGCCAACAAGGCCGGCCTGCCCGGGTGGCGGCTGACACTCGATCAGAACACTTACGATCAGGTCATGAAGCGGGCGCGGCACCGCGGTTTACGTGAAGAGTGTTTCAAAGCCTGGTGCACCCGCGCTTCGGATCAGGGGCCATACGCCGGCCGCTTCGACAACGGACCGGTGCTGCACAAGCTGCTGGCGGCGCGTCATGCCAAAGCCCGGCTGTCGGGTTTCGACAACTTCGCTCAGCTGCGACTGCTCGATCGCATGGCCGTGGATACTGACCAGGTCCGCCGTTTTCTGCAGCAGCAGATCGCCCTCAATGCAGCGGCGCTTGCGCGCGAAACCGATGACCTGCAAGCCTCTGCACGCCAGTACGGTATTGATCAGATAGAAGCGTGGGATCACGACTTCCTCGCCGAGCAATTGCGCTTGAAGCAGTTGGGCGGCGAGGTGCAGGACCTGCGCCTGTTTTTTCCACTGGACGCCATACTGCAGAGCCTGTGCCGCTTCAGTGAGCACATGTTCGGCATCAGGATCAGCGAAAATATTCGCCTGGAGACTTTCAACGAAAACGTGCGCCTGTTCGAAGTCAGCGAGCATGAGCAAGCGGTCGGCTTCATCTACATCGACCCGTTCCACCGCGCCGCTGGCGCCGACTACGCCTGGACAGGTGTACTGCGCAACCGACGGATCAATGCGGAAGGCCGGCCATCACTGCCGATAGCCTCGCTTCAATGCAATTACACGGCCGCCGCCGACGGGCTGAATCTGCTGGCACATCAGGATCTGCGCGTTCTGCTGCACGAATTCGGCCATTGCCTGCATCACGTGCTGACCCGTTCGCCGCACTACAACCTGTCCGGCATTTCGCATCTGAGCCGCGACGCTGCCGAGTTTGTCGGGCAACTGTTCGAGAAATGGGCTTTATCCGGGCAATTCCTGCGCTGGATGGGTACGCACCACCAGAGCGGTGAGCGCCTCTCCGAAGCGCAGGCCATTACCGCGTTTTCCGCCACAGGCATCCAGCGCAGCCGGGAGACGGCAATGCTGTTGCTGAACGCGCTGGTCGACTTCGAACTGCACCGCTGTCATGGCGACGGGCGCACTGTTCAACAAGTTGTCGAGGATGTGCAAAGCGAGTTCGCGCACCTGTCCATCCCGGCCTACTGCCGCTTCGCCAACAGCTGCGATTATCTGGTCACCGGTTACGAGGCTTCGCTGTACGCCTACAAATGGTCGGGTGTGCTGGCGAGCGAGGCGTTCAAACGCTTCGAACGTGAAGGCCTGTTCAACGAACAGACGGGCCGGGACATGCGCGAACACCTGCTCTCGGGTGACAGGCAGGCCCTGCCCGCCGCACTGCAAGCCTTTCTCGGAAAACCGATCGACAGCGCACTGTTTCCTGCGCCAGCCGATTGAGCTGATCAACGCTGGACGTGCGCCGAGTCGAACCAGTTCTTCATCGAACACATGGCGAATGCACTGGTGCTGCATTCGCCATTGATCAAGGCTTCGTGCAACCGATCGACATCGGCCTGCATCACGTAACGCACGCTGTCGTGGAAATGCTGACTGTCACCAAAACCTCCCTCAGTCATTTCCTTGAGCGCCTGCTCTTTGCTCCAGCCCTGCACCACCACGCGGTACATCGCAGCCATCAGACCGGTGCGGTCAGATCCGTGCTTGCAGTGCATGAGCACCGGGCCGTCGGCTTCGGCGGACTGAATCGCGCGCAGAGCCTTGAGCACATCGCTGTCGTCGACGTGGTTGGTGCGATACGGCAGCTGCACTTGCTTGATGCCCGGCACGGAGAGCCAGTCGCTATCAGCGTCAGGCAGGAAGTTGATTACGGTGACGACATGCAGATCGTTCAACAGCGACACCGCACTGCGGCTGGGCAAGGCGCTGCGATACAGCGTCGGTGACATGCGGAACAGGTTGAACTGCGCCTCGACCGGTTGCGCCCACTCGGCCGGGCGAGATGGCGTGGCGTCGGCCGCCCGGGCGGCAATGCCATGCAACAGTGCAACAAGCGAAAAACATAACGCGGGTAAAAAACGCACTCGAGACATGCTGGGCTGACCGTTTCGGCAATCTTCATGGGAGGAATTGCAGCTTCGCTTTTGAGCGGTCAATACGCCGTGAGCCGGTCGTCAAAGAAACGTGAATCGTCGCTTCGCCGGGCTTTTTTCCAGGAAAACGGTCTTTCTTGATGCTTAGCCTGCTACCATTTGTCACATGATGTTGCAGACGTGGCGCCCTTTTTCGGGACAGACCCTCGTCATCGCGACGCAAAATTCCTCGAGCTGCTCGCAGAAGCGGCTGACTTCTATGCCTGATGAGGTGCCCCCCATGTCTGATCAAGATCGAGACAACCCGCGGCGTGAGTTCTTGCGCAAATCCCTGACCCTGATTCCGGTGGTCACGCTTGCCGGTACCGGCCTGGGCAGCAGCGTGCTGCAAGCCGCACCTGAAAGCACACCGGCGCCTGCCGCAGCAAAACCGGCCGCTGCTGGCGCCGGTGATTATCAGCCGAGCTTTTTCACCGCTGAAGAATGGGCATTCATCAATGCCGCCGTCGCCCAGTTGATCCCCAACGACGCGCAAGGTCCGGGCGCGCTTGAAGCCGGCGTGCCGGAATACATCGACCGGCAGATGAACACGCCGTACGCCGCCGGTGCCCTGTGGTACATGCAAGGCCCATTCAATGCCGACGCTGCGCCGGAGATGGGCTGGCAGAGCAAACTGGTGCCCAAAGACATCTATCGCCTCGGCATCGCCGCCACGGATCAGTGGGTAAAAGGTCTCAGCGGTAAAACATTTGCCGAGCAAGACAGCGCTACCCGAGACGATTTGCTCAAGCAACTCGAAGCCGGCAAGCCGCAGTTCGATGCGGTGCCGGCGAAGATTTTCTTCAATCTGCTGCTGCAAAACACCAAGGAAGGTTTCTTCTGCGACCCGATCCACGGTGGCAATAAAGGCATGGTCGGCTGGACCATGATCGGTTTCCCCGGCGCCCGCGCCGATTTCATGGATTGGGTGGAACGCAACGAGCAATACCCCTTCCCGGCAGTGTCGATTCGCGGCGAGAGGGCGTAAGCATGGCAACGGTAATGAAGAAGGTTGATGCAGTCATCGTCGGTTTCGGCTGGACGGGCGCGATCATGGCCAAGGAACTCACCGAGGCGGGTCTCAACGTGCTGGCGCTGGAGCGCGGGCCGATGCAGGACACTTACCCCGACGGCAACTATCCGCAGGTGATCGACGAACTCACCTACAGCGTGCGGAAAAAACTCTTTCAGGACATCTCCAAAGAGACGGTGACCATTCGCCACAGCGTCAACGACATCGCCCTGCCCAACCGCCAGTTGGGCGCGTTTTTGCCGGGTAACGGCGTCGGCGGCGCCGGTCTGCACTGGTCTGGCGTGCACTTTCGCGTCGACCCGATCGAGTTGCGCATGCGCAGCCACTATGAAGAACGCTACGGCAAAAGCTTCATCCCCAAAGACATGACCATTCAGGATTTCGGCGTCAGCTATGAAGAGCTGGAACCGTTTTTCGACTTCGCGGAAAAAGTCTTCGGCACCTCCGGCCAGGCCTGGACGGTGAAGGGCCAACTGGTCGGTCAGGGCAAGGGCGGCAACCCCTACGCGGCGGATCGCTCCAACCCGTTCCCGCTTGAAGCGCAGAAGAACACCGTATCCGCACAGCTGTTTGGTAAAGCGGCTACAGAGGTGGGTTACAAACCTTACAACCTGCCTTCGGCAAATACCTCTGGGCCGTACACCAATCCCTACGGCGCACAGATGGGGCCGTGCAATTTCTGCGGTTTCTGCAGCGGCTACGTCTGCTACATGTATTCCAAGGCCTCGCCGAACGTGAACATTCTGCCAGCGCTCAAGCCCCTGCCGAATTTCGAACTGCGGCCCAACTCTCATGTGCTGCGGGTCAACCTCGACAGCAGCAAGTCCAAAGCCACCGGCGTCACCTACATCGACGGCCAGGGCCGCGAGATCGAGCAGCCGGCGGATCTGGTGATCCTCGGCGCCTTCCAGTTGCACAACGTGCGTCTGATGCTGCTTTCCGGGATCGGCAAACCCTACGATCCGATCAGCGGCGAAGGCGTGGTCGGGCGTAACTTCGCCTACCAGAACATGGCCACCATCAAAGCCTTTTTCGACAAGGACACCCACACCAACAACTTCATCGGCGCTGGCGGCAACGGCGTGGCGGTGGACGATTTCAACGCCGACAACTTCGACCACGGCCCGCACGGCTTTGTCGGTGGCTCGCCGATGTGGGTCAACCAGGCTGGCAGTCGACCGATTGCCGGTACTTCCAACCCGCCGGGCACTCCGGCCTGGGGCAGCGCGTGGAAACGCGCCACCGCCGATTACTACACCCACCAGGTGTCGATGGACGCCCACGGCGCGCATCAGTCCTACCGTGGCAACTACCTCGATCTCGATCCGGTGTACCGCGATGCCTACGGCCTGCCGCTGCTGCGCATGACCTTCGACTGGCAGGAAAACGACATCAAGATGAACCGCTTCATGGTCGAGAAGATGGGCAAGATCGCCCAAGCCATGGGCCCGAAAGCCATTGCGGTGATCGGCAAGCAGGTCGGCGACCACTTCAACACCGCCTCGTACCAGACCACCCACCTCAACGGTGGCGCAATCATGGGTACCGATCCGAAGACCAGCGCGCTGAACCGCTATTTACAGAGCTGGGACGTGCACAACGTATTCGTCCCGGGCGCCTCGGCGTTCCCGCAGGGCCTGGGCTACAACCCGACCGGACTGGTGGCGGCGCTGACCTACTGGTCGGCGAAAGCGATCCGCGAGCAATACCTGAAAAACCCCGGCCCGCTGGTGCAGGCTTAAGGAGCGATGACCATGAAAACTTTCGTTATCGCCACCCTCGCCCTGCTCGGCAGCACTGCAATTTATGCGGCCGATGTTGATCAAAATCTGATCAAGCAAGGTGAATACCTCGCCCGCGCCGGTGACTGCGTGGCCTGTCACACCGCCAAGGGCGGCAAGCCGTTCGCCGGCGGCCTGCCGATGGAGACGCCGATCGGCACGATCTACTCGACCAACATCACCCCGGATAAAACCGGCCTGGGCGATTACAGCTTCGAGGACTTCGACCAGGCCGTGCGCCACGGTTTGGCCAAAAACGGCAGCACGTTGTACCCGGCAATGCCTTATCCGTCCTACGCGCGGGTCAACCAGGCCGATATGCAAGCGCTGTACGCCTACTTCATGCACGGCGTCGAACCGGTGGCGCAGGAGAACAAGGCCAGCGATATTCCCTGGCCGTTGAGCATGCGCTGGCCGCTGATGGGCTGGCGCTGGCTGTTCGCACCGAAGGTCGAGGATTACCAGGCCACGTCGGCCGATCCGGTGATCGATCGCGGGGCATATCTGGTCGAAGGCCTCGGCCACTGCGGCGCCTGTCACACCCCGCGCGCGCTGACCATGCAGGAAAAATCCCTGAGCGCGGCGGACGGCAGCGAATTCCTCGCCGGCAGTGCGCCGCTGGAAGGCTGGATCGCCAAGAGCCTGCGCGGCGATCACAAGGATGGCCTCGGCAGCTGGAGCGAAGAACAACTGGTGCAGTTTCTCAAGACCGGGCGCAGTGATCGCAGCGCAGTGTTCGGCGGCATGAGCGATGTGGTCACCCACAGCATGCAGTACATGAGCGACGCCGACCTCACCGCGATTGCCCGCTATCTCAAATCACTGCCGGCCAATGACCCGGCGGATCAGCCGCATCAGTACGACGAGAAAGTGGCCAAAGCGCTGTGGAACGGTGACGACAGCCAACGCGGCGCGTCGGTGTACATCGACAACTGCGCGGCCTGCCACCGTACCGATGGTCATGGCTACACCCGGGTGTTCCCGGCGCTGGCGGGCAATCCGGTGCTGCAAACCGACGATCCGACCTCGCTCATCCACATCGTGCTCAAGGGCGGGACTTTGCCGGCAACGCACACCGCGCCATCGACCTTCACCATGCCCGGTTTCGCCTGGCGCCTGTCGGATCAGGAAGTCGCGGATGTGGTGAGTTTCATTCGTGGCAGCTGGGGCAACAAGGGTGCGCCAGTGAAAGCTGCCGATGTTGCAGAGTTGCGTACCGAGGATATGAAGCAGACCTCCGGTGACGATCTTGGGCAGCTCACCTCGCATAACTGAGCGAAATGTGTCGACAGACCGCTGGCACGACATGACTCGCATGTTGAGTCAGCGGTGTTCATCGTGTCGACTTCAGACCTTTGAACTGCACAAACGCATCCGCCAACTGCAAGTACAGTCTCTTGTCATGGTTATCGATATCGCCATCCCCCGTCGCTATCGATAACCTCTTCGGAAAGGAGGTCATAGCGATCGTTTGCCTGCGCTGAAGAGGCAAATAGCGCGTAGTCGTAGTCCATCATTTCGGTGGCGTTATCGCCGTAATGATAAAAAACAACCTCGGGACTTCCGTCGCGTTCCATGTCTGCAATTTCAAGCAAAATTCTGATTGGCATCACATTCAATCCTTTCCGGTTGGCAAGCCACTATTGGTCATCCGGCTTTAACGTAAGACGGCGCTTGCAACCACGTCTACTGTCATATCTGACAGGGTGTATGTGCACACAGGTGTAGGAACGTCGGTTACGATCAGAGATAGCCTTGGATGCTGCCCCCCCTCCCCGAACGTAGCGGACATGAACAACCACAACTGACCACTCGCCCGACGGCACTAGCCAGATGAGGATCGCCCCGATACTGTGCGCATATACAGTATCGGGGCGTTTTCATGTCTATTCCATTGCCACCTCGCGGTCGCGGCACCGCAACCAATCCGCACAACCGCTTTGCGCCGAGTCGTTCAGTGGCCGAGGACGATGGCTGGTATCAGGAAGTGCCAGAGACGCAAAACACCGAAGTGATCATCGAGAAGGCCAAATCGATCATCAGCCGCAACACCTCGCCGGATCTGCCCTTCGACCGCTCGCTCAATCCCTATCGCGGCTGCGAACACGGCTGCATCTATTGCTATGCACGGCCCAGCCACGCCTATTGGGACATGTCACCGGGCCTGGATTTCGAAACCCGGCTGATTGCCAAGACCAATGCCGCCCAGGTCCTCGAAGAACAGCTGAGCAAACCCGGCTATCAATGTGCGCCGATCAATCTCGGCTCCAATACCGACCCGTATCAGCCCATCGAGCGCGAATACAAAATCACCCGGCAGACCCTGGAAGTGCTGCTGCGCTATCGCCACCCGGTGACCATCGTCACCAAAGGTTCGCTGATTCTGCGCGATCTCGATTTGCTCACGGAGCTGGCGCAGCAACGGCTGGTGGCGGTGATGATCAGCCTGACCACGCTGGATGATGAACTCAAACGCATCCTCGAACCGCGCGCCGCTGCGCCCAAGGCACGCCTGCGCGCGATCCGGGTCATGCGTGAAGCAGGCATTCCGGTGGGCGTGCTGTGTTCGCCGATGATTCCGATGATCAATGACAGCGAAATCGAAAGCCTGCTCACCGAGGCCCACGCTGCCGGTGCGCAAAGCGCTGCCTACATGATGCTGCGCCTGCCGCTGGAAGTCGCGCCGCTGTTCGAGGACTGGTTGCAGGCGCACTATCCGCAACGTGCCGCCCATGTGCTGAGCCTGATCCGCCAGAGTCGCGGCGGAGAACTCTACGACAGTCGTTTCGGTGCGCGCATGCGCGGTGAAGGACCGTTTGCAGACCTGCTCGCACAAAGATTTGCCAAGGCCATCAAAAAGCTTGGCCTGAACAAACGCGAAGGCTATAACCTCGACTGCTCGGCCTTCTGTCCGCCGGGTCGCCAGATGTCGTTGATTTAGCGACAATTGGCTTTGGGTTGACGGGTTGGAATCCTTCCGCCGAAACACGCCGGTCACGTTTTTTGTGACCTGGAACACACGTTCTAGAGCGTTTGATTCAGTTTCAGTTAAGTTTCGGCGGCTACCTTGTTCATCGAGTGACTGACGGGTCGGGATGACCCGGATGGTTTAAACAGCCACTGGCTTCATACCGGAATACCGGGGAAGACTCCCTGAATCCGCACAAGAGGATGAATCATGAGTGACAAGGATAAACAGTCGTTGGCTGCCTCGGCGCAAAGCCCTGAAGCACAATCCGCCGATGCAGCACTGCGACAGATCGTTGATGGCTTTTTACGCTTTCATCATGACGTTTTTCCGCAGCAGGAAGAACTGTTCAAGAAGCTCGCCACCGCTCAGGCGCCCAAGGCGATGTTCATCACTTGCGCCGACTCGCGCATCGTTCCCGAGCTGATCACCCAGAGCTCGCCGGGCGATCTGTTCGTTACCCGTAACGTCGGCAACGTGGTGCCGCCCTACGGTCAGATGAACGGCGGCGTCTCCACCGCGATCGAATACGCGGTACTGGCGCTGGGCGTGCAACACATCATCATTTGCGGACACTCCGATTGCGGCGCCATGCGCGCGGTACTCAACCCCGACAGCCTGGAAAAAATGCCGACGGTCAAAGCCTGGCTGCGCCACGCTGAAGTCGCGAAAACCATGGTGCACGACAACTGCAACTGCACCGACGAAAAAGACAGCATGCCGATCCTCACCGAGGAAAACGTCATCGCCCAACTGCAGCACTTGCGTACCCATCCTTCGGTAGCCTCGCGCATGGCGAACGGTCATCTGTTCATCCATGGCTGGGTCTACAACATCGAAACCAGCGAAATCAAAGCTTACGACGCGGACCAGGGTCGTTTCCTGCCTCTCGACGGCAGCCATCCGATTCCTGTGGCGACGCCCAAAGCGCGCTTCTAAATCTTCCCAACAATCTGTGTGGTATGACGCCGGCCGCTGATTCAGCGGCCTGGCCTCGCCACGCCTGAAGAAAACTTCGGGAGAATCGCCATGCGTGCGGCTCAATTGAAAGCTGTGTTGCCACGGGAGCTGCTCGCTTCCGTGGTTGTGTTTCTGGTCGCCCTGCCGCTGTGCATGGGTATCGCGATCGCCTCAGGGCTGCCGCCGGCCAAGGGTCTGATCACCGGCATCATCGGCGGTCTGGTGGTCGGTTGGCTGGCGGGGTCGCCGTTGCAGGTCAGCGGTCCGGCGGCGGGTCTGGCAGTGCTGGTTTTCGAGCTGGTGCGCCAGCATGGCGTCGAGATGCTCGGGCCGATCCTGCTGCTCGCCGGTTTTCTGCAACTGGTCGCCGGGCGGCTGAAGCTCGGCTGCTGGTTTCGCGTCACGGCGCCAGCGGTGGTCTACGGCATGCTCGCGGGCATTGGC
The DNA here is from genome assembly GCF_008923895.1 of Pseudomonas sp. GXM4. NCBI lineage: Bacteria > Pseudomonadati > Pseudomonadota > Gammaproteobacteria > Pseudomonadales > Pseudomonadaceae > Pseudomonas > Pseudomonas sp. GXM4. The sequence continues at coordinate 5,234 of NZ_WBRZ01000021.1, read as the reverse complement.
GTGTTGATTGTGCTCTCGCAAATCCATGTGATGCTCGATGCCAAGCCGCAGCCTTCCGGGCTCGACAACCTCACGGCGTTCCCGGCGGCCGTAGCGCAAGCCTTGCCGTCGTTCGGCTGGCAGGCGGGTCTGCTCGGCTTGTCGACGATTGCGGTAATGTGGCTGTGGGAAAAATTCCGCCCGCATTCGCTGCGCTTCATTCCCGGCGCATTGCTCGGGGTGGGTCTGGCGACGGTGGCGAGCCTGATGCTGGCGTTGCAGGTCAAACGCGTCGAGGTACCGGCGAATCTGGCCGAAGCGATCGATTGGCTCAAGCCAGCCGACCTGATGAATCTGGCTGACCCGACGCTGCTGATCGCCGCGTTCGCCGTGGCGTTTATCGCCAGTGCCGAAACGCTATTGTCGGCGGCAGCGGTGGACCGCATGCACAGCGGCGTGCGTTCGGACTTCGACCGTGAACTGTCGGCGCAAGGTGTCGGCAACATGCTCTGCGGTCTGGTCGGCGCGCTGCCGATGACCGGGGTGATCGTGCGCAGTTCGGCCAACGTTCAGGCTGGTGCGACCACACGCTACTCGACGATTTTCCATGGCCTGTGGCTGCTGGCATTCGTGCTGTTGCTGTCGAGCGTGCTGCAAAGCATTCCGGTGGCGAGTCTGGCGGGGGTGCTGGTGTATACCGGCTTCAAACTGGTCGACCTGAAAGCCTTCCGTGGTCTGGGTCGGTACGGGCGGATGCCGATGTTCACCTACGCCGCGACGGCGCTGGCGATCATCTTCACTGACCTGCTCACCGGTGTGCTGATCGGCTTCGGTCTGACCATGTTGAAGCTGGCGTTCAAGGCTTCGCGCCTGAAGATCAGCCTGATCGACTTGCCGCAGGACGGCGAGATGGAACTGCGTCTGGTTGGTGCAGCGACGTTCCTCAAAGTGCCGGCGCTGACCCAGGTGCTGGGCAGCATTCCCCACGGCACGACGGTGCATGTGCCGCTGAACAACCTGAGCTACATCGACCATTCGTGTCTGGAGTTGCTTGAGGAATGGGGCCGGGCGAATGCGGCGAAGGGTTCGAAGCTGTTGATCGAGTCGCGTGGGTTGAAGCGCAGGCTGGAAGGCCGGGTGCGGACCAATACCGGGATTGGTGCGGCTGGCTAGATCTTCCTGCCTGAGCACAAACCCTGTGGGAGCGAGCTTGCTCGCGAAAGCGGTGGACCAGTCAACCGTGATGTTGAATGACACATTGCATTCGCGAGCAAGCTCGCTCCCACATTGGAATGAGGTGTTTGAGGGTTATGCAGCAGGCTGGTCGAGTTCCAGACCCACCCCCAACCGGCGGCCCATGCACGGCCAGCGTTTCCACGCCGCGCCAGTGTCCGGGCTGCTGAGTTTTTCGCGGTAGGCTTCTACCGATTCCAGGGCAAAACTTTCCTCGTTGAGCATCTCGTCGATCGCGTGATGCACCGCTTCGTCCAGTTGGTTGGCAAATTCCTCACCGATCAATTGGTGAGCAATCAGGTTGGCGACCGTCATGTCCAAGGGGATCAATGGCTGGCCGAAATGCTTGATGTACAGATCGTTGACCTCTTCGACAAAGCGGTGTGCCAGATAGGCCTCGTCGAGCAGGCTGTCCAGGCCGACATGTCCGGCCATGATCGCCGGCGGCTGGAGGAAATACTGTTCGGCGATCTTCAGCACCGGTTTGATCTGCGATTCGATTCCCGCTTCCCTGGCGACTTCATTGGCTGCATCCAGCAGGTCCGGTACTTCATCAATGTAGGCGGCGACAAAACGCGTCAGCACGCCCTGGGCGTCGGCTTCCGGCAACTGGATCGCCGGGTGCAGGTGAGGCAGCTTGCTTTCCAGCTGACGGGTCAGCAGGCCGGTGTCTTTTTCGTGCTGTTGGGCTTTTTGGATCTGCTCGCGCAATGCGGCGGTGTTCATGAAAACTCCAGGAAACAAGGCAATGAAATAGGGAAGACATAACTTAGCTGGCTTACGAAAAACGCTAAGACGCATTTGTCATAATTATTTCATCCTTGATGCAGCTGCGTTATATCCATTCGCCACCACTCGTCTGCATCCTTCTCCATTCGGGCACTTGAACGCAAGCGCCGGGTGTTTCAGCTCATTTACGTGCCCGGGTTGCAATTCCCGGGCGCTGTCTATACTCGCCAATGAATGGAGTTAGCTGATGACGCCCGACTGCACCCGCAGCAAGGCCCGGCGATTCAAGTTCGTAGTCTGATGCAGCCGCTCCCTTGCCGCAGGCGATACGCCGGCGGGATAACAAGAACGATAAGGGGAACCCGCAATGATGCGACATCCACATGTCTGGATGGGCCTCCTGTTGTGGTCGATTTTCAGCCCGGCCAACGCGGCATGGACTGTGAATATGGCGCCTGGAGCGACTGAAATCAGTCACGCAGTATTCGACCTGCACATGACCATTTTCTGGATCTGTGTGGTGATCGGGATCATCGTCTTCGGCGCCATGTTCTGGTCGATAATGGTGCACCGCCGCTCTACCGGCCAGGTCGCGGCCAAATTCCACGAAAGCACCGGCGTCGAGATCATGTGGACCATTGTGCCGCTGCTGATCCTGGTGGCCATGGCCGTCCCCGCCACTGCGACGCTGATCAAGATGTACGACACCAGCGAGCCGGACATCGATATCCAGATCACCGGTTATCAGTGGAAGTGGCACTACAAATACCTGGGCCAGGACGTCGAGTTCTTCAGCAATCTGGCCACCCCCGCCGAACAGATTCACAACAAGGAAGCCAAGGGCGAGCATTACTTGCTCGAAGTCGACAAGCCGCTGGTGCTGCCGATCGGCGCCAAGGTGCGCTTTCTGGTGACCTCGGCTGACGTCATTCACTCATGGTGGGTGCCGGCGTTTGCGGTCAAGCGCGATGCGATTCCCGGGTTCGTCAATGAGGCCTGGACACGCATCGACAAGCCTGGCCTCTACCGTGGCCAGTGCGCCGAATTGTGCGGCAAGGATCACGGCTTCATGCCGATCGTGGTCGAGGTCAAGGAACAGGCCGACTACGAAAAATGGCTCGCCGAGCGCAAGGCCGAGGCCGCGCAACTCAAAGAACTGACCAGCAAGGAATGGACCCTCGACGAGCTCAAGGAGCGCGGCGACAAGGTTTACCACACCACTTGCGTGGCCTGTCACCAGGCCGAAGGCCAGGGCCTGCCGCCGATGTTCCCGGCACTCAAGGGCTCGAAAATCGCCACCGGGCCGATCAAGGATCACCTGAGCATCGTCTACCACGGCAAACCCGGCACCGCCATGGCGGCGTTCGGCAAACAGCTGTCAGAAGTCGATATCGCAGCGGTCGTGACTTACGAACGTAACGCCTGGGGCAACAACAAGGGCGACATGGTCACGCCAAAAGAAGTGCTGGAGCTGAAACAGGCGGAAAGCAAATGAGCCGGTCAATTGCGTATTCAGTGAACCGGTCGGGGCAACGCGCCCAGGCCTGCCCCGTCCACTTTCGTGAAGGAGACCGGCCATGAGCGCTGTCATCGATGACCACGGTCACGCCGACCACGCCCACGGCCCCGCCAAAGGCCTGATGCGCTGGGTGCTGACCACCAACCACAAGGACATCGGCACGCTGTACCTGTGGTTCGCCTTCTGCATGTTCCTGCTGGGCGGTTCGTTCGCCATGGTCATTCGCGCCGAGCTGTTCCAGCCCGGCCTGCAGATCGTCCAGCCGGAATTCTTCAACCAGATGACCACCATGCATGGTCTGGTCATGGTGTTCGGCGCGGTGATGCCGGCATTCGTCGGCCTCGCCAACTGGATGATTCCGCTGATGGTCGGTGCGCCGGACATGGCGCTGCCACGGATGAACAACTTCAGTTTCTGGCTGTTGCCGGCGGCGTTTCTGCTGCTGGTGTCGACGCTGTTCACCCCGGGCGGCGGACCGAATTTCGGCTGGACCTTTTATGCGCCCCTGTCGACGACCTACGCGCCGGAAAGCGTGACGTTCTTCATCTTCGCCATCCACTTGATGGGCATCAGTTCGATCATGGGCGCGATCAACGTAGTCGCGACCATCCTCAACCTGCGCGCTCCCGGCATGACCCTGATGAAAATGCCACTGTTCGTCTGGACCTGGCTGATCACCGCGTTTCTGCTGATCGCAGTGATGCCGGTGCTGGCCGGCTGCGTGACGATGATGCTCATGGATATTCACTTCGGCACCAGTTTCTTCAGTGCTGCCGGCGGGGGTGACCCGGTGCTGTTCCAGCATGTGTTCTGGTTCTTCGGCCACCCCGAGGTGTACATCATGATCCTGCCGGCGTTCGGCGCGGTCAGCCAGATCATCCCGACCTTCGCGCGCAAGCCGCTGTTCGGCTACACCTCGATGGTCTACGCCACGGCGAGCATCGCGTTCCTGTCGTTCATTGTCTGGGCGCACCACATGTTCGTGGTCGGCATTCCGCTGGTGGGCGAATTGTTCTTCATGTACGCGACCATGCTGATCGCCGTGCCGACGGGTGTGAAAGTGTTCAACTGGGCGAGCACCATGTGGCAAGGCTCGATGACCTTCGAGACGCCGATGCTGTTTGCCGTGGCGTTCGTCATTCTGTTCTCGATCGGTGGTTTTTCCGGGCTGATGCTGGCGATCGCCCCGGCGGACTTCCAGTATCAGGACACCTACTTTGTCGTCGCGCACTTCCACTATGTGCTGGTGCCGGGGGCGATCTTCGGCATCTTCGCCTCGGCCTATTACTGGCTGCCGAAGTGGACCGGGCACATGTACGACGAAACCCTCGGCAAGCTGCACTTCTGGCTGTCGTTCGTCGGCATGAACCTGACCTTCTTCCCGATGCACTTCGTCGGTCTTGCGGGAATGCCGCGACGGATTCCGGACTACAACCTGCAGTTCGCCGATTTCAACATGGTCTCGTCGATCGGCGCATTCATGTTCGGCGCCACGCAGATTTTCTTCCTGTTCATCGTCATCAAGACCATCCGTGGCGGCGCACCGGCCCCGGCGAAACCGTGGGACGGTGCCGAAGGGCTGGAGTGGAGCGTGCCGTCGCCAGCGCCGTACCACACCTTCACCACGCCGCCGGAAGTGAAATGAACACCTGCTGTTTTTTGCAATGTGTGCAGAGGCACAGATCCCCAGTGGATGCTCACAGATCTCCTGTGGATGTACACAGATCCCTTGTGGGAAGGGGATTTATCCCCGTTGGGCTGCGCAGCAGCCCCA
>NZ_WBRZ01000209.1:0-9454 GCF_008923895.1 Pseudomonas sp. GXM4 | reverse complement strand
CTGCAATCGCCCGCTAGGCTTTGGGCATGGCAGCAGTCAAAGGAGTGACAGTAAATGCACCACACCCTGGAACAGGTTTTTGGTTATCCACAGTTTCGCCCCGGTCAGGAGGCCGCTGTCAGCGCGGTGCTGGCGGGGCGCTCCGCGGCGGCAATCTTTCCCACCGGCTCCGGCAAATCGCTTTGCTATCAGCTGCCTGCGCTTTTACTGCCACACCTGACATTGGTGGTTTCGCCGTTGCTGGCGTTGATGCAGGATCAACTGGCGTTTCTCAAGCGCCACGGTATCTCCGCAGGCAGTATCGATTCGGCGCAGAGCCGCGAGGATGCCAACGACGTCATGGCCCGTGCGCGTTCGGGGGAATTGAAGATTCTGATGATCTCCGTCGAACGCCTGAAAAATGAGCGCTTCCGCAATTTTCTGCAGCAGGTGCCGATCTCGTTGCTGGTAGTCGACGAGGCGCACTGCATTTCCGAATGGGGCCACAACTTTCGGCCGGACTACCTGAAATTGCCGGACTACCAACGTCAGTTCAACATCCCGCAGGCCTTGCTGCTCACCGCCACGGCGACCCCAAAAGTCATCGCCGACATGCAGGCCAAATTCGCCATATCTCCGGACGATGTAGTGACCACCGGTTTCTATCGGCCCAACCTCAACCTGCTGGTCGAGCCTGTACGCGGTCAGGACAAGCGCCGGCGTCTGGTCGAATGGATGAGCGAGCGTCCCGGGCAACCGAGCATTGTCTACGTGACGTTGCAGAAGACCGCCGAGCATATCGCCGAGCATCTTCAACGCAACGGAATCCAGGCCGAGGCATACCACGCGGGTTTGCCCCACGATCAGCGTGAAGACATTCAACGCCGCTTCATGGCCGGGCAGTCCAATTGCATTGTCGCCACCATTGCCTTCGGCATGGGCATCGACAAGAGCGACATCCGTAACGTCGTGCATTTCGATCTGCCCAAATCCATCGAAAACTACAGCCAGGAAATCGGCCGCGCCGGGCGTGACGGACAGCCTTCGGATTGCCTGGTACTGGCGAATCGCGACAGCCTCAATGTGCTGGAAAACTTCGTCTACGGTGATACGCCCGAGCGTGATGGCATTCGTTATGTGCTCGATGAACTCAAAGCCTCGGTCCCGGAAGGGCAATGGGAGTTTCTGCTTGGGCCATTGGCGGATCAGAGCAACATTCGCTCTTTGCCGTTGAAGACTTTGCTGGTGCAGCTGGAACTGCGGGGCCTGATCGCGCCGCGCTACGCTTATTACGCTGAATACCGCTTCAAATATCTGCTTGAGCCTGAAGCATTGCTCCAGCGCTTCGAAGGCGAGCGCAGGGATTTCGTTGCGGCGATCATCAGAACGTCCACGCGAGCACGCACCTGGGCCACAGTAGATTTCGAGGCGATGTATTCGCAGTATTCCGCCGAGCGCAATCGCGTAGTGACAGCGCTTGATTACTTCCAGGAAAAAGGCTGGGTCGAGCTTGAAAGCAAGCAAATGACCGAGGTTTACAGCCTGCTGCAAAGTGATTTTGACAGCGATGCCCTGAGCGCTGAGCTCCACGAGTATTTCACTCGCCATGAACGGACTGAGGTGGCGCGGATTCACGCCATGCTTGAGGTGTTCGCCACCGAACGCTGCCTGGGTTATCGCCTGGCCGAGTATTTCGGTGACCAAAATGCCCCTGAACATTGCGGGCATTGTTCGGTATGTCACGGCCAGATCGCGCGGTTGCCGGAGCCGCCGCCATTGCCGCCGCTTGTGGATAAAAACTTCGCGCAGCTGTGTGGTGAATTTATCCACAGGCATGAGCAGCACACAGGCAGCCTTCCGACGGCCGAACGCCTGACACGGTTCCTGTGCGGAATCAGCGTGCCGTTGTTCACCAAACTCAAGGCGCGGGCGATACCGGGTTTTGCTGCGTTGGAAGAGTATCCCTACGCAAAGGTCCGCGAGTGGGCGGACAGTCACTCGCTCGATTAAGCAGAGAATCTGTGGGCGCTGCATCCATCCGCTGAATGTCGATCATCACGCTAATAAACTTCAAAAAGCGTCGTGGCCTGACTAAGGTTGGAATCTGTCTTTGGGCCACCCATAAGAGAACAACATGAGCCAGACAAGCTTCGAGATTCAGCAGGCTGCCGTGATCGGCGCGGGCACCATGGGCCGTGGCATCGTCATGTGCCTGGCCAATGCTGGCGTGAACGTGCAATGGGTGGATAACAATCCACAGATGCTTGAGCAGGCGCTGACGACGGTCGCGCAAACTTATGCACACAACGTGCGCCAGGGCCGCATTGATCTGGCCGAGGCGGATGCGCGAATGGCTCGGGTATCTGCAGCGGCGGATTACGCGGCGATCCGCAACGTCGATCTGGTGATCGAAGCGGTGTACGAGAACCTCGAACTGAAGCAGAAGATTTTTCGCGAGCTGGATGGCCTGCTCAAGCCTGAGGCGCTGCTGGCGAGCAACACCTCGGCACTGGACATCGACGCCATTGCGGCTGCAACCCGGCGCCCGGCACAGGTGCTGGGTCTGCACTTCTTCAGCCCGGCGCACATCATGAAACTGCTGGAAATCGTGCGCGGTGCGCAGACCTCGCCAGGGGCGCTGGAGGCCGCGCTGGCACTCGGCAAGCGCATGGGCAAGGTCAGCGTGGTGTCTGGCAACTGCCACGGTTTTATCGGCAACCGCATGCTGCATCCGTATGTACTGGAAGCGCGCAAGATGCTCCTCGAAGGTGCTTATCCACAGCAGGTGGATGCCGCGCTGCAAGGTTTCGGCTTCGCCATGGGGCCGTTTCGCATGTACGACGTGGTCGGCATCGATCTGGAATGGCGTGCTCGGCAGCTAGCTGGCAAGGGGCAGGATGCGCCCGAGGTTCAGGTGGATAACAGCCTGTGTGAGATGGGCCGGTTCGGGCAGAAGTCCGGCAACGGCTACTACCACTATGAGCCGGGCAGTCGCCAGGCCGAGCATGATCCCGAAGTGGATGCACTGGTGCTGCGGGTCAGCGAAGACCTGGGTTTCCAGCGTCGCGACATCGGTCCTGAAGAAATCCTTGAGCGCTGTTTGCTGGCGCTGGTCAACGAAGGCGCGAAGATTCTGCAGGAAGGCATCGCCGGCTCGGCCCATGACATCGATCTGGTGTACTTGAACGGCTATGGTTTTCCAGCGGAGAAGGGCGGGCCGATGGCCTGGGCGGATCAGCAGGGGCTGGCGGATATCCATCAGCGCTTGCTGACGCTGGAGACACGCCAGGGCGATCAGTGGACGCCGGCGCGGTTGATTGGCGAACTGGCGGCGCAGGGGAAGGGGTTTGCTGATCGTTGACGCCGGTCGGCTGTGCTGACGCCTTCGCGAGCAGGCTCGCTCCCACAGGTAAAGTGTTCGTCATCATGATCAAATTCAAGTAAGAAAATGCGAGAACCCTGAATGAATCAACGCTGCGACTACCCCCACTTCCAGCCCATCACCACACGCTGGCACGACAACGACGCCTACGGTCACGTCAACAACGTTACCTACTACAGCTTCTTCGACACGGCGGTGAACACTTATCTGATTCAGGTCGGTGGCCTGGATATTCATGACGGCGAAGTGGTGGGATTCGTGGTCAGTTCCGCCTGCGATTACTTTGCCTCGATCGCTTTCCCCGATCTGATCGAGATCGGACTGCGGGTCGGCAAGCTGGGCAACAGTTCGGTGCAATACGAACTGGCTGTGTTCAAGGTTGGCGAAAGCGAGGCGTGTGCGGCGGGGCGGTTCGTGCATGTGTTTGTCGATCGGGCGAGCAATCAGCCGGTGCCGATTCCGGCAGGTTTGCGTGGGCCGCTGGAGCGGCTGGTGGTTTAGACGTGCAAAAAAAATCGCAGCCCCAAGGGCTGCGATTTTCGTTCAAGCCTTCGCCCTAGTGGTGGCGATAGTACTTGTGATGCTTGCGGTGGCCGTAGGCATGGCCGCGACCTGGATGACCACGGTCGCGGTAGTAGCGACGGTCATCATGGCCACGGTCGTAGCGACGATCATCGTCGTCGCTCTTGTTGCCCATGTAGTTACCCAGCGCGCCGCCCGCGCCGCCACCTGCGGCAGAGCCGATCAGGCTGCCGGTGGTGCCGCCAAGGCTGCGGCCGACAACGTTACCGCCGGCTGCACCCAGTGCACCACCGATGGCCGCTTCGCCACGGCTGCGCTTGTCGGCGCCGACCGCACTACCACCCGCGCCGCCCAGGGCTGCGCCGATGGTGGAACCTGTATTGCCGCCTAACGATTGACCGACGACCGAGCCAAGAACCCCGCCCAATGCGCCGCCCACACCTGCTTCGGTGGTGCCTCCGGCAGAAGCGAAGCCACTGACCAGGCCAAGGGACAACAAGAGAATCGAGGAGAACTTCATAGAGGATGAGCCTCAAAGGGATGACGGCGCCGATCCTGAAGCTCTGCAATGGGCGTGACAATCAAAATCCGACGAATAACACGACTTGTATACAATATTGCAAGTTACTGTTTTTTCACCGGAACTTAACCGATTTTCGCCGGTCTTTAGCTACTTCGGACAGGCCGTTTTCATGCAAAAACGGCCTTTTTTGTGGGCGGTCGAAAATCTTCGCCACGGCAGATCTGTTGACAGGTCGATCGCTTTCGCGAGCAGGCCGGATCTGGCTCCGCGGTTAAGCGGATTTAGCCATGATCAACCCAGTCTCACTCGCCGCTTCCAGCCGGATCGCAATGAACTTCGACGTTGGCGTGTGGCTGCCATCCCCCGTACTTTCCAGCGGCACCAGCGGATTGACCTCTGGATAGTACGCCGCCGCCTGCCCCGCAGGAATATCGAACGCCAACAATGTAAAACCTTTCACCCGACGCTCGCGACCGTCGTCCCAGATCGACACGATGTCGGCCTTCTGCCCTGGACGGAAGCCCAGACGAATGATGTCGGCCTCATTGGCGAACAGCACGTCGCGCTGGCCCTTCACGCCACGGTAGCGGTCGTCGAGACCATAGATCGTCGTGTTGTACTGATCGTGGGAACGCATCGATTGCAGGATCAGATCCGGCACCTGCCCGGTGGCGCGGGTGCGTTCGTGAACCAGATCTTTCGGCAACTGGTTGGCGCGGAAATTGGCACGGCCCGATGGCGTGTTCCACTTGCGGGCGCCAGCCGAGTTGCCCAGATAGAAGCCGCCCGGGTTTTTGATCTTGTCGTTGAAGTCTTTGAAACTCGGGATGGTGTCGGCGATCAGTTCGCGAATGCGCCTGTAATCGGCTACCAGCCAGTTCCAGTCCACCGGTTGGCTGCCGAGAGTGGCGGCAGCGATGCCGGCGATGATCGACGGCTCCGAGCGCATCTGGTTCGACAGCGGCTGCAACTGGCCGTTGGACGCGTGGACCATGCTGAACGAGTCTTCCACGGTCACCGCTTGCGGGCCTTCGGTCTGGATGTCGATGTCGGTACGGCCCAGGCACGGCAGGATCAACGCGTCTTTGCCGTGAGCGAGGTGGCTGCGGTTGAGCTTGGTGCTGATCTGCACGGTCAGGTCGCAGTTGCGCAGCGCTTCGAAAGTGCGCGAGCTGTCCGGCGTGGCCTGGGCAAAGTTGCCGCCCAAGCCGATAAACACCTTGGCGCGACCTTCGGCCATCGCATGAATCGCCTCGACCACGTTGTGGCCATTGTGGCGCGGCACCTTGAACTGGAAGCGACGCTCCAGCGAGTCGAGGAACGCCACCGGTGGACGCTCGTTGATGCCCATGGTGCGGTCGCCCTGCACGTTGCTGTGACCACGCACCGGGCACAGACCGGCGCCAGGTTTGCCGATATTGCCGCGCAGCAGCATCAGGTTGGCGATTTCCTGAATGGTCGGCACCGAATGACGGTGCTGGGTGATGCCCATGGCCCAGCACATGATCACGTTCTTGCCTTTGGCGTACATGCGCGCAGCTTGCTCGATCTCGACCAGGGTCAGCCCCGATTGCTCGACGATCTGCTCCCACGAGGTGTCATCGACAGTGGCGAGGTACTCCAGCACGTTAGCGCTGTGGGCATTGAGGAAATCATGGTCGAACACCGCCGGCTCGCCTGCCTTCTGCGCATCGCGTTCCCATTGCAGAAGGAACTTGGCCATGCCGCGCAGCACCGCCATGTCGCCGCCGAGTGCCGGGCGGAAATACGCGGTGTTGGTCGGCTTGTCGCCGTTGGTGAGCATTTCGATCGGGTGCTGTGGATGCTGGAAACGCTCCAGACCGCGCTCTTTCAGCGGATTGATGCACACCACTTGGGCGCCGCGTTTCACCGCTTCACGCAACGGTTCGAGCATGCGCGGATGGTTGGTGCCAGGGTTCTGGCCCCAGACGAAAATCGCGTCGGCGTGTTCGAAGTCGTCGAAGGTTACCGTGCCTTTGCCGACACCGACACTCTGCGCCAACGCCACGCCGCTGGCCTCGTGGCACATGTTCGAACAGTCAGGGAAATTGTTGGTGCCGTAAGCCCGCACGAACAGTTGATACAGATACGCGGCTTCGTTGCTGGCGCGCCCCGAGGTGTAGAACTCTGCCTGATCCGGGCTCGGCAGATTGCGCAGGTGCTTGCCGATCAGAGCGAAGGCATCTTCCCAACTGATCGGCTTGTAGCGATCGGACTCGGCGTCGTAGACCATCGGCTCGGTCAGGCGGCCCTGATATTCCAGCCAGTAATCGCTCTGCTCCAGCAGCGAAGTGACGCTGTGCTTGGCGAAGAATTTGGCATCGACGCGACGCTTGGTCGCTTCCCAGTTCACCGCTTTGGCGCCGTTCTCGCAGAACTTGACCATGCCGCTTTCCGGCGAATCACCCCAGGCGCAACCTGGGCAGTCGAAGCCGCCATTCTGGTTGGTCTTGAGCATCATGCGCAGGTTTTTCAGGGCGTTGTCGCTGGTCAGCCACGCCTGGGCCACACTGATCAGGGCGCCCCAGCCGCCGGCGGCACCTTTGTAAGGCTTATAGCGCGGGACAGGTTTCTGGTCGGCTTGATGATGTTGGCTCACGCTTGATTCTCCATCGCGGGGCTGTACACCCGCGGCGCACTTTTCTGCGGCAGGTGGATGAGATTGAGGTTGTGGCGCCGGGCCCATTGCACGGCGAGGCCGGTGGGTGCCGACAGGCTGACCAGGGTCTGGATCCCGGCACGCAGGACTTTCTGGATCAATTCGAGGCTGCAACGGCTGGTGACGATCGCCAGGCCGCCTTCGGTGGAAATCTTCTGGCGTATCAGTCCGCCGATCAGCTTGTCGAGGGCGTTATGGCGGCCGATGTCTTCACGACCGAGCAGCAATTCACCGCTGGCATTCATGAACACCGCAGCATGCACCGCGCCGCAATGCTGGCCGAGCGGCTGGAAGGCGCCGATGCGCTGGCGCAAACCGTCGAGCCATTCGATCGGTGGCAAGGCTGCGCCCGGCAACACTTTGAGCTCAGGCAGCGCCTGTTCGACCGCTTCGACGCCGCACAGTCCGCAGCCGCTGGTGCCGGCCAACTGCCGACGCTGCTGTTTGAGGTTCCAGAATGCGCGATTGGCGATGGTCACTTGCGCGTATTGCGCCGAGCCTGCGCCTGTCAGTTGCAGATCGTAGATATCGCTGGCGTCTTCGATGATGCCGCTGCCGAGGCTGAAGCCGACAATGAAGTCTTCCAGATCGGTCGGGGTCACCAGCATCACCGCCTGGCTGATGCCGTTGTAGGCGATCGCCAACGCGACTTCCTCGGCCAGCGCGGTGCTGGCCGATGCCTCAAAGGGTAGATCGCTGTAGCTGTAGGTCTGGCTGGCGGCAGGCGCGGGCGTTTCAATTGCTGGCGCCGCGCAGGCTGGGCGCTTGGCGTTCATGGCATCACCGACGGTTTGATCTAGGTCAAGACTAGGCGCGGCAAGTTGTCGCGTCTAATCGCTATTACCGATCTACCGATAGATGCCGTCGATCAAGCGTCTTTTGGCGATTTCTGATAAAGCGCGAAACAGGCTTCTGCCAGCGCTGAACGCGGAGCGCCACGGCGCATGATCAGCCCCAGCGGGGCGAGGGTGTGGGCGTTCTCGATCGGTTGCAGGCGCAGGTGATCAGCAAGGGTTTCCGCGCCGCCGTCGAGGGGCATGATTGCGCAGCAAAAACCGCCGTGGACTGCTTGCAGCAGTTGATGCACGGCGTCGGTTTGCAGCAGCGGCTGCGGGGTCAGGCCGCGGCTGTGGAAGTTGTGGTCGATGGACTGGCGAAAGTGCATGCCGCTGGTGAGCATGCACAGCGGCAATTCGATCAGCGATTCCCAGCTCAGGGGTGCTTCGCCGAAACTGAACGAGCGCTCGTCATAGAGCAAGCCCATGCGCGTCTCGTTGAAGGCCAGCGAATCGAAGCGCTCGCTGTCCAGACGTTCCAGATACGAAACGCCTATGTCGATGCGGTTGTTCGCCAAGTGTTCGAGCACCTGCTCGGAGCTCAGCGACGACAGTTCGAAGCGCAAGTCCGGGTGCGCCGCGTGCAGACGTTGCATCAGCGGCAAGGGATCGAAGCTCGACAGCGGCACCACCCCCAGGCGCAACGTACCGATCAGGTTGCCGCGACAGGCCGCCGCTTCTGCCTGCAAGCCGTCGTAAGCCGCCAGCACCGTGCGCGCCCAAGCCAGCACGCGCTCGCCCGGCGCGGTGAAACCTTCGAAGCGCTGGCCACGGTTGACCAATGGCAGATCAAGTTCTTCTTCGAGGCTGCGCAAGCGCATCGACAGGGTCGGCTGGGTGATGTGGCAGCGCGCGGCGGCCTGGCCGAAATGGCGGGTTTCGTCGAGGGCGATGAGGAATTTCAGTTGCTTGATGTCCATCTTCGCTCCGGGCGGTTGGCGGGGTGTGGCGATTCTACCGCCTGCGGCGCGGCAGCGTCATTGGTCGGACCGGAACCGGGTTTGGCTGGGGTGGTCTAGGCTTGGACGACTGACCCTTTATTACATGGAGTGAATGCGATGAGCCTTTTGAGTTTTGTCAAAGAAGCCGGTGAGAAACTGCTTGATCTGTTGACTCCCGGAAACGCCAATGCCAGCGAGCAGTTGAAGGAACATATCAGCAAGGTCGGGCTGGGCAATCCCAACGTGCAGGCGACCGTGGATGGCGACAAGGTAACTGTCACCGGTGAGGTGGCGAGCCAGGAAGAGAAGGAAAAGATTCTGCTCGCGGTGGGCAACATTGCCGGAGTAGGCAGCGTGGATGATCAGATCACTGTGACCGGACCGGTCGTCGTGGCTGCCGAGTTTGTCGAGGTCAAGGCAGGTGACACGCTCAGTGCGATCTCCCTGCGAGTCTATGGCAATGCCAACCAGTACGAGAAGATTTTCGAAGCCAACAAACCGATGCTCAAGGATGTGAACAAGATTTATCCGGGGCAAAAGCTGCGCATTCCAAAATAACGCGATGCCCATGTAGGAGCTGCCGAAGGCTGC
>NZ_WBRZ01000208.1:0-9577 GCF_008923895.1 Pseudomonas sp. GXM4 | reverse complement strand
CTTCAAAAATCAAGATCACCAGATCGCAGCCTTCGGCAGCTCCTACAGGGGACTGCGAACATGGAGTATTAAAAAGGCTACCCGAAGGTCGCCTCTTTTTGAGCGGACGCTGCGATCAGAATTCGTGATCGGCGCTGTCCGGGTTCAGGTCGCTGATGCCCAGTTTGCCGGCAGCGGCTTCGATCGAGCCGGTCTGCTTGACCAGCGCGGCGATGGCGTCGCGAACCACCTGGTTGCCAGCGGTGTTGCCGGCAGCGATCAACTGGTCGTAGTGCTCACCCTTGTTGGCGTGATCGACCATGACCTGGATCTTCGCTTCGGTCGCGGCCAGATCGGCTTTCAGCGCGGTGTCGGCAGCCGGGTCGGCCTTGGCTACCAGCGACGACAGGCTGGCGCCGGTCAGCTTGGTGCCGTCAACACGGGTGTACTCGCCCAGGTAAACGTTACGCACGCCTTTGGCGTCGTAGAAGTGCGAGTAGTGGGTGTTGTCGCTGAAGCAATCCTGCTCGTCTTCCGGGGAGTTGGCTTCCAGGGAAACCTTCATGCGTTCGCCCGCCAGTTCACCCAGGGACAGGCTGCCCATGCCGAAGAGCATTTTGCGCAGGCCGGTTTCGCCTGGCTCCGCTTCCAGGGTGGCGCGGTAGTTGTCGGCCACGTTCGGCTTCCAGTTGCCGACCATTTCTTCAAGGTCGCTGACCAGCAGTTGGGTCACGGCTTTCAGGTAGGCACGACGACGCTCGTTATGACCACCGGTGGCGCCGGCGCCTTCCAGATAGTCCGAGGCCGGACGGTTGCCAGCGCCAGGGCCGGTGCCGTTCAGATCCTGGCCCCAGAGCAGGAATTCGATCGCGTGGTAGCCGGTGGCAACGTTCGCCTCGGAACCGCCCAGCTCGTTGAGGCTGGCGAGTTTTTCCGGGGTAATTTCTTTCACGTCGACCTTGTCTTCGCCGACCTGCACTTCGGTGTTGGCGATGATGTTGGCGGTCGCGCCCGGGTTACCCAGTGCGTGCTCGTAGGATTTGTCGACGTAGTCGATCAGGCCTTCGTCCAGGGGCCAGGCGTTAACCTGACCTTCCCAGTCGTCGATGATGGTGTTGCCGAAGCGGAATACTTCGCTCTGCAGATACGGCACGCGTGCGGCGACCCAGGCAGCCTTGGCGGCTTTGAGGGTGTCGGCGTTCGGCTTGGCGAGGAACGCGTCGACCGCGCTCTGCAGGGTTTTCGCGGTGGATTCGGCATCGCTGTAAACGGCGAAGACCATGTCGGCGTAGTGCGCGACCACAGCCTTGGCGGCGGCATCGTCAACTTTACCGGCGGCAGGAGCAGGTGCAGCGGCTGGAGCAGCACTGCTGGAAGCCGGAGTCATTTCGGAGGCTTTTTCTTTGTCCTTGCCTTCGCCGCAACCGGCGAGGGAAATAGCGATGGCCAGCAGACTGGCGGTAGCCAGAGGCATACGAATCATGGCGAACATCCTGCTTCGGTAGTTGAGTGGACTGGCGCCGGTGGCGCGCAAAACTGCGACATAATGCAAATCTTTCGCATTATGTGTAAAGGCGTGGGTGGAAATATTTCTTATTTGCGCAAGAAGATCAAAAGATCGCAGCCTCGTTGCACTCGTCAGCTTCTACAGGGGGAACGCATTTCAAATGTAGGAGCTGCCGAAGGCTGCGATCTTTGCTTTCATAAAAAGGCTGCGATCTTTGCTTTCATAAAAAGGCTGCGATCTTCTGATCTTTAAAGAATCGCCGCGTTGCTGCGTTGCGCCTGCTTGAGGTAAATACCCAGCTCCCGCGCCGGCAGCGGTTTGCTGTAGTGGTAGCCCTGACCTTCGTGGCAACCCTCGGAAATGATGTAGGTCTCCTGCTCGGCGGTTTCCACGCCTTCGGCAATCACCTGCATGCCCAAGCTCTTGCCCAGCTGAATGATCGCGCGAACGATGGTCGCGTCATCGTCGTCATCGAGCAGGTCCTGAACGAAGCTCTTGTCGATCTTGATCTTGTCCAGCGGCAGGCTTTTCAGATAACTGAGGGACGAATAGCCGGTGCCGAAGTCGTCGATCGCGATCAGCGCACCGGAGCGGCGCAGGCTGAGCAGATGCTGGGCGGCGGTGGTGATGTCTTCCATCAGGCCGGTTTCGGTGACTTCCAGTTCCAGACTGCGCGGCGGCAGGCGGTACATCTGCAACAGGTTATTGACCACCCGCGGCAGCTCGGCGTGGTGCAGTTGCACGGTGGACAGATTGACCGCCATGCGCAGATCGACAAAACCCTGATCGTGCCACTCGCGCAATTGCTTGCAGGCCTGATCGAGCACCCACTCGCCGATGGCGATGATCGTGCCGTTCTGTTCGGCCAGCGGGATGAACAGGTCCGGCGGCACCAGACCGTGTTCCGGATGTTGCCAGCGAATCAATGCTTCGACGCCGACCACGCGGTGATCGCGATAACTGATCTGCGGTTGGTAGACGAGGTAGAACTGGTCGCGGATCAGCGCATCGCGCAAATCTTTTTCCAGCTCGCGACGACGGCGCATCTCGCTGTCGACGCTGGCGATGTAGAACTGATAGCGATTGCGCGAGCGGGTCTTGGCCAGGGTCATGGTCTGCTCGGCTTTCTGCAACAGCTTCTCGGTGCTGTCGCCGTCCTCCGGAAACAGGGTGATGCCGATGGTCGCGCGCAGGCGGATCTCCTGATCGTCGAGGGCGAACGGCGCTTCGAGGTCATCGAGAATGCTCTGCGCCAGTTCCGCTGCTTCGTAAGGCTGTTCAATGTCGGCCTGCACCAGCGCGAACTGGTCGCCGCCCAGGCGAGCGAGGGCGCCGAGACGACCGCTGTGGGCACGTAAACGATCGGCCAGGGCCAGCAGCAATTGGTCGCCGGTCTGGTAGCTGAATTGCTCGTTGATGCCCTTGAAGTCATCCAGACCGACGCACAACACGGCGACGCGGCGCTGCAATTTGCCGGCATCGACGAGAATCTTGTCCAGTTGCTGCTGCAATTGCTGGCGGTTCGGCAGACCGGTGAGGAAGTCGTACTGGGCCATGCGCAGCAGGCTGTTTTCCGCTTCGTGGCGCAGGTGGGTGTTGCGTTCGATGGACTCGAGCAACTGGTTGGCGGTGTTGATCCACAGGCCCAGCTCGTTTTTTTCGTGGCCCTTGATCTGCGGAATCTTGTGCTCGCTGGGACGATCGGGGTTGATCTCGGTGAGGTGCTCGATGATTCGTGACAGCGGTTTGGTCAGCAACCAGTGATAGACCAGATACAGCACCAGGCCCAATGCCAGTGCGCGCAGCACGCCGGAAATGAAAATGATCACCGAGCTGACGATGAAACCTTCGCCATAAGTGGCGGTGTCGAGTGTGATGCTCAGGTCGCCGTAATATTCGCTGTAGGGGCCACGGCCGACCAATTGCGTGGTAAAGGTGCGTTCCTGGCCGAGAATCAGGTCGGTCAGCCAACGGCTGTTGGAATGCTGCAGCTCGCGGGATTTCTGCGCCAGCATGGCTTCGTTGGGGTGGCCGATGGAGGCCTGACGCACGGCGTCGTCCTGGAACAGCCCTTCGATCACCTGCATGCCCATTTCCCGATCCAGGCTGTACACGGCCTGGGTCGATGGATCGCGGAACATGTCGAGGATGCGCTCGGCGTCGCCGGCAACCGCCTGACGGGTCTTGTAGGCATCGAAGACAATCTGCGCGCAGCTCAAGACTACGCCTACGATCAATGCCGACAGGAGCACGACCCGGAGCAACTTCACCGACAAGCTGTTCTTGAGTTCCAGCTTCAAAGGGTTATTCCTTGTTCCGTGCGGGTAGCGTCAAGTTGCCATGAGTATTGGCAATCCCGGGTTGGCAGTCAAAGGGACAATCAGGCACGGGAAAAGTCGCCGTGATCCTGGCCGCATTGTCGTCATTTGAGTAATAGCTCTGAATCAACTGTGTCGGTTGCAATTGCCTTCAACTTGAGCACTGGGCCAAAGATTTTTTCCTTTCTGTGATGGTAGACGGCTGGGGGCTGGCGGCAAACGGCGTGAAGCTGCTTTTACCGTGCGAGAAACGCCATGCGCCGGGCATAAAAAAACCCGGCCGAAGCCGGGCTTTTCATCGGGCGCGCAGCTTAAGCGGTGAAGGTTTTGCCTTCGAACTGCTCGGCCACGAACTTCCAGTTGACCAGGTTCCAGAACGCTTCAACGTACTTCGGACGCAGGTTGCGGTAGTCGATGTAGTAAGCGTGTTCCCAGACGTCGCAGGTCAGCAGCGGGGTGTCGCCGCTGGTCAGCGGGTTGCCGGCGCCGATGGTGCTGGCCAGGGCCAGGGAACCGTCAGCCTTTTTCACCAGCCAGCCCCAGCCGGAACCGAAGGTGCCGATCGAGGTTTTGCTGAATTCTTCCTTGAACTTGTCGAACGAACCGAACGCTGCGTTGATGGCGTCTGCCAGGGCGCCGGTTGGTTGACCGCCGGCGTTTGGCGCCAGGCAGTTCCAGTAGAAAGTGTGGTTCCAGACCTGAGCGGCGTTGTTGAAGATGCCGCCCGAAGAAGTCTTGACGATTTCTTCCAGGGTCTTGCCTTCAAACTCGGTGCCTGGCACCAGGTTGTTCAGGTTCACGACGTAGGTGTTGTGGTGCTTGTCGTGGTGGAACTCCAGGGTTTCCTTGGAGATGTGCGGCTGCAGGGCATCGTGTGCGTAAGGCAGCGGCGGCAATTCGAAAGCCATGATGATTCTCCTAATCAGGTCTGTTGCGGTGAGCGCAAGGCCGATCACGGGCGGCCGGAAATGCACCGGCGAGTTTTTACTCTTTGCGGCGCAGGGTTCGGATCATAGCACCGGGGTCGCGCCTTAACCACGCAACAACTGTGTGGGATAGAGGTTCCAGAGCCTTTGGCAATTATTCATCCGGCGATGATCAACTGCGCGGCCACGGCGAACATCATCAATGCCACCACCAGATCGAGAATGCGCCAGGTGCTCGGGCGGGCCAGCCACGGTGCCAGCCACGCCGCGCCGAGGGCCAGGGTGAAAAACCACAGCAACGATGCACTCGCCGCGCCGACCACATAAGCGCCCGGCACCGATTGCTGCGCGCCCAGCGAGCCGATCAGCAATACCGTATCCAGATAAACGTGGGGGTTGAGCAAGGTCACCGCCAGGGCGCTAAGCATCACTGCGCGCAGCGAACGCACGGTCTGGTTTTCGCCTTGCTCAAGGCTCTGTTTCGAGCAGGCCCGGCGCAGCGCCTGGCTGCCGTACCAGATCAGAAACGTCGCGCCGCCCCAACGGGCGATCGCCAGCAGGGTCGGGTTCTGCGCGAGGATCGTCGCCAGGCCGAACACCCCGGCCGCGACCAGAATTGCGTCACACACCACGCACAATGCCGCCACCGGCAAATGGTGTTCACGGCGCAGGCTTTGCGCCAGGACAAAAGCGTTCTGCGTGCCGATCGCCATGATCAGGCCGAACGCCACCAGCAGGCCGTTTACGTAGCTTTGCCACATGGGAGAGATCCTTGAAAGAGAGTGCTTGCTGGCTATTCTCCGGTGTGACGCTGTATAAGAAAAACCAATAGTGCTGATCGCCCATTAGGAAAACTGATGTTCGACTATAAATTGCTTTCCGCGCTCGCCGCTGTGGTCGAGCAGGCCGGATTCGATCGCGCCGCACAGGTGCTGGGCCTGTCGCAGTCGGCGATCTCCCAGCGCATCAAATTGCTTGAAGCGCGGGTCGGCCAGCCAGTGCTGGTGCGCGGAACACCGCCAGCGCCGACCGAGATCGGCCGACGCTTGCTCAACCATGTGCAGCAGGTGCGTCTGCTCGAGCGCGACTTGCAATCAGTGGTGCCGGCGCTCGACGAAGAAGGCCTGCCCGATCGCTTGCGCATCGCCCTCAACGCCGACAGCCTCGCCACTTGGTGGGCCGAGGCCGTCGGCGATTTCTGCGCCGAGCAGCATTTGTTGCTCGACCTGATCGTCGAAGACCAGACCGTCGGCCTCAAGCGCATGCGTGCCGGTGAAGTGGCTGCGTGCCTGTGCGCCAGCGAGCGCCCGGTGGCCGGCGCACGCAGCGTATTGCTCGGCGCCATGCGTTATCGCGCCTTGGCCAGCCCGGCCTTCATCGCCCGGCATTTTCCCGATGGCGTGCGCGCCGAACAGCTGCCGCGCACCCCGGCGCTGGTGTTCGGCCCGGACGATTTTCTCCAGCATCGCTATCTGGCGCTGTTGGGCGTCGACGGCGCGTTCGAGCATCACTTATGTCCGTCCTCCGAAGGCTTCATTCGCCTGACCGAAGCCGGTCTGGGTTGGGGGCTGGTGCCGGAACTGCAAGTGCGCGAACAGTTGCAACGCGGGGTGCTGCGCGAATTGCTGCCAGATAAACCGATCGACGTGCCGCTGTACTGGCATCATTGGCGCAATGGCGGCCAGTTGCTGAACCTGCTTACCGAACAACTGCTGCGCTCCTCAAAGCAATGGCTAGTGGCTTGAACGCAGCATCAAGCGTCAAGCTGCAAGCGGCAAGAACACGTACCGTTTCAACTTGCAGCTGAAAGCTCGAAGCTTGCAGCTGCTTCCCTGGAGTTTTTGATGAAGATTTTGGTTACCGGCGCCAGCGGCTTTATTGGCGGGCGCTTTGCGCGTTTCGCCCTGGAGCAGGGCCTTGAAGTGCGGGTCAACGGTCGCCGGGCCGAGAGCGTCGAGCATCTGGTGCGCCGCGGTGCCGAGTTCGTGCCGGGCGATCTGACCGACGCCGATCTGGTGCACGACCTGTGCCGTGACGTCGAAGCCGTGGTGCATTGCGCCGGTGCGGTTGGCGTGTGGGGGCGTTATCAGGACTTTCATCAGGGCAACGTCGAAGTCACCGAAAACGTCGTCGAAGCGTGCCTCAAGCAGCGGGTGCGGCGGCTGGTGCATCTGTCGTCGCCGTCGATCTATTTCGATGGCCGCGACCATCTCGGTCTGACCGAAGAGCAAGTGCCCAAACGCTTCAAGCATCCCTACGCCGCGACCAAATATCTGGCCGAGCAGAAAGTCTTCGGTGCCCAGGAATTCGGTCTGGAAACCATCGCCCTGCGCCCGCGTTTCGTCACCGGTGCCGGCGACATGAGCATCTTCCCGCGCCT
Organism: Pseudomonas sp. GXM4; assembly: GCF_008923895.1. NCBI lineage: Bacteria > Pseudomonadati > Pseudomonadota > Gammaproteobacteria > Pseudomonadales > Pseudomonadaceae > Pseudomonas > Pseudomonas sp. GXM4. Next base: position 2,467 of record NZ_WBRZ01000208.1, on the reverse strand, counting down.
GCTGAAGATGCAGCGCAAGGGCCGGCTGGCGATCATCGGCGACGGCTTGAACAAGGTCGATTTCACCAGCGTGCAAAATCTCAACGAAGCCATGCTCAGCAGCCTGTTGGCGCAAGGTTCGGCGCTGGGCAAGGCCTACAACATCAGCAACGGCACGCCGGTGCCGCTGTGGGATGTGGTCAATTACGTGATGCGGCGGATGGACGTCGATCAGGTGCGCAAATATCGCTCCTACGGTCTGGCCTACAGTGTTGCGGCGCTCAATGAAGGCGCGTGCATGCTCTGGCCGGGACGCCCTGAGCCGACCCTGTCGCGCCTGGGCATGCAGGTCATGAAAAAAAATTTCACCCTCGACATCAGCCGCGCCCGGCATTATCTCGACTACGATCCGAAAGTCAGCCTGTGGGCGGCCCTCGATGAGTTCTGCGCGTGGTGGAAAGCCCAGGACATCCGTTGAAACGATTCGGCCGGGCGGCAATGAACCGCCTTGCGGGTTGAGGGTCAATGCCTGCGGCTGCGGCGGTTATACTTCGCAGCATTTAGCCATCACCGCGTTTGCCAAAGGTTGCCTCAATGTCCATGCGAAACGATGCCCACGACGACGATTTCGACAACGTGCCAAGCCTGCGCGCCGACCCGTTCGATGACGATGACATCACACCCGGCCCCCGCACTTCCGTGCATTCGCGCAGCGCGCCAGTGGTCAAGGTCAAGGCCGCCAGCACCGGGCCGCTGTGGGCGCTGGTCGGCGCGTTGTTTTTTGCCTTCATCGGTCTGGCCTGGTGGAGCTTCCAGCAGATCTCGCTGATGGAGCAGCAACTGGTCGCCACCCAGGAAAGCTTCGCCCGCATCAGCGAAGAAGCGGCAGGGCGCCTGCAGGATATTTCCGGCAAGGTCGTCGCCAGCCAGAGCAACGTCAGCAGCGACAGCGAAGCGCTGAAGCTGCAAATCAAGCAACTCGAAGGCAAGCTGCTCGACCAGAGCAAGCAGCAGCAAGGCGTGGCCGGGCAGGCCAGCGAACTGGACAAGCGTCTGGCGCAGATGACCGCGCAGACCACCGAACAACAGAACGCCAATACGCAGTTGCAGGCTCAGGTCAAAGCCTTGAGCGCCGAGCTGGCGACCATCAAAAGCACCCCGGCCGATACCAGCAAGGTCGATGCGCAGTTGAAAGCTTTCGATGCCCAATTCAAAAGCCTCGGCGCTGATATCGCCGCGCTGAAGAAACAGGGCAATCCGAGCGCGGCGATCGATCGTCTGGAGCAGGACATCGTCGTGCTGAAAAGTCAGCAGGACAACCGCCCGGCAGCGCCACAGGGTGGCGGCAATACTGCCGAGTTCGATGCATTCCGCGCGCAGATGACCCGCAACCTGAATACCTTGCAGGCGCAGATCCAGAATCTCCAGCAGCAGATCAATTCCCGCCCGTAAGCGCTGAGCGAGGCTGGCGAGCGTTGCTTGCCAGCTTCACGGCGCAATGTTCAGAAACGCTCTGAATATCTCTACATGACCGCAAGCCGTCTACGCTCTTGAAACACCAAAAAGAACGAGGGATGCGCTATGGGGTTTTTGCATAAAGTGGCCTGGCTCGGCCTGATGTTGTTGGCCGGCTTCGGCCAGGCCAGCGCCGCCACTGCCGCCAAGGATGACAGTCAGGCCGCCATTGCCCTGCTGGAAAAAGCCTTGGCCTACTACCACGACAATGGTGACAAGGCGTTCGCCGCCTTCAGCCGCCAGGGTGAGTTCGTCGACAAGGATCGCTACGTGTTCGTCCTCGACACCAAAGGCGTCATGCTTGCCAGTGGCGGGCCGTCGTCGGCGCTGATCGGTCGTGATGTCAGCGAAGTGCTCGGGCCGGATCTGCAGAAGGCGTTCAAGGATGCGCTGAAAGTGCCGGAAGGCAACGGTATCCAGCAGGCCGAATACCGCTGGCAGAACTGGGCCGACGGCAAGGTCGAGCGCAAGCATGTGTTCTACCAGCGCGTCGGGCAGCGCATTCTCGCGGTGGGTTACTACCTGCCACGGGCCTCGGCTGAGCAGGCCAGGGCCTTGCTGGACAAAGCCGCGACGGATCTGACCAAGAACGAGAAGGGCACGCTGACCGCGATCAACTCACTCAAGGGCGGTTACTTGCAGGATGACCTGTATGTCTTCGTGGTCGATCTGAACAATCAACGCTACGTCGCCCACGGCACCAATCTGCGTTTGATCAACACTGATTTTGGCAAGGTCAAGGATCCGGCAGGCAAACCGGTGGGCGAGCCGATTCTGGCACTGATCGGCAAGCAGAATGAAGGCGAATATGAATACCGCTGGAAAAACCCGGTGACCGGCAAGATCGAGGACAAGCATGCGTACCTGAAAAAGGTCGGGCACTTCCTCGTCGCGGTGGGTTACTACAGCCCTTGAGCGCGCGATGATCGTTCCTACGCTCCGCGTGGGAATGCAGCCCGGGACGCTCTGCGTC
>NZ_WBRZ01000207.1:0-9638 GCF_008923895.1 Pseudomonas sp. GXM4 | reverse complement strand
TCCCACATTGGAATGTATTTTTCTGTGGGAGCGAGCCTGCTCGCGAATAACTGCGACACATACCCTCTAACGGGCTGGCACCTTCGCAGGCTTGACCACCGCCGGCTTCAACACCAGCCACAACGCCGCCGCAATCAACACTCCGCCATAAATGTGCGCCATCGACAACGGCTCATCCAGCAACAACGCCCCCCACAACACGCCGAACGGCGGGATCATGAAGGTCACGGTCATCGATTTCACCGGGCCGATCGAGCTGAGCAGGCGGAAATAGATGATGTAGGCAAACGCCGTGCAACCCAGGCCCAGGCCTAGCAGCGACAGCCAGACCTGCCAGCCGCCCCAGCTGACCGGCGGCGCGGTAATGGTGCTGTAGGCGAACAGCGGCAGCAAAAACAACGTCGCCCCGAGCATGCTGCCCAATGCCGACAAACGGCTGTCCAGCCCACCGGCCTGATCCAGCCAGCGCCGTGCGAGGAATCCGGCAAAGCCGTAGCAAGTGGTCGCCAGCAGGCAGGCGACCGCGCCCATCAGCAGTTGCAGATCGAAGGCTACGGGACCGGCACGCGTCAGCACACCGACGCCGAACAGACCGAGGAACACGCCGCTGAGCTTGGCCGCCGTGAGCTTTTCGCTGAAGAACAAACCGCCAATCAACACGCCCATCAGCGGCGTCGTGGCGTTGAAGATCGCCGAATAGCCCGCCGGCAATACCTGGGCGGCAACCGAATACAGCGTCGCCGGAATTCCCGAGTTGATTACGCCCAGCAGCATCACGGTCTTCAGCTTGCCCTTGAAATCCCAGCTGATGCGCATCAGCCCAAGGATCACCAGCAGCCCGGCAGCCGCGATCGACACCCGAAGGAAACCGGTCGGGATCGTGCCGATCACCGGGGCAATGATGCGCATGAACAGAAAACTCGCGCCCCAGATAGCGGCCAGCGACAACATGCGGAAAATATCGACAGGGCTCACGGCGGGCTCCTTCCTTGATCGGGACGAGAGTGTTGCCGAGCGTCCGGATCATGGCAACCGCTATTCGGGCTTTTAATTCTGCTTGCCGATGCATCGGCACGAGAAACCCCGTTAACGGTCAACCCCGTATCGGTTTTGGCAGAAATTGCGCTTTTCCTGCGAGCGTTTCCGTGACTAAGCTCAGACCAACCGAATTCCCGCCGAGGTTTCATTTATGTCGCAGCAATGGCCAGCCACCGAGATCGCCCGGATGATCCTCGCCGGCTTCGACGATTACCGCGAACAATTTCGCCGCATCACCGATGGTGCGCGGGAACGCTTCGAACAGGCGCGCTGGCAAGAAGCCCAGGCCGCCTCGGCGGCGCGGATCAGTTTGTACGAAGAAAAGGTTGGCGAAACCGTCGCTCGCCTGCGCGAGTATTTCGATGACGAAACCCTGATGAACGTCAGCTGCTGGCCGCTGGTGAAAAGCGCCTACATCAGTGTGATCGACCTGCGCTTCGACGATGAGCTGTCCGAAACCTGGTACAACTCGATTTTCTGCGGGCTGTTCAGCCACGACCTGATCAGCGACGGCTGCATGTTCATCCACACCACGCGCCCGAGCCTGCGCCGCGCCCGCGCCGCGCAAACCCGTACGTACAAGCCGCAGGGCCAACTGTCCGGGATGCTCGCCAGCATCTTCGCCGACTACCGCTTCAGCGAAGATTACGCCGATCTGCCTGGCGACCTGCTGCGGCTCGAAGCACAACTGCGCGAGAATCTGCCGGACTGGGTGTGCAAGGACCCGGAGCTAAGCGTCGAGCTGTTTTCCTCGGTGCTTTACCGCAACAAGGGCGCGTATCTGGTCGGGCGCATCTACACCCGTGACGAGCAATGGCCGTTGGTGATTCCGCTGTTGCACCGCGAAGGTCGGGGCATTCAGATCGATGCGTTGATCACCGACGAAGCCGATGTGTCGATCATCTTCTCTTTCACCCGTTCGTATTTCATGGTCGATGTCCCGGTGCCGGCAGAGTTCATCGGTTTTCTGCGGCGCATCCTGCCGGGCAAGCACATCGCCGAGCTGTACACCTCGATCGGCTTCTACAAGCACGGCAAGTCGGAGTTCTACCGCGCGCTGATCAATCACCTGGCCAATACCGACGACCAGTTCATCATGGCCCCGGGCGTGCGCGGCATGGTCATGAGCGTGTTTACCCTGCCGGGTTTCAACACCGTGTTCAAAATCATCAAGGACCGTTTCTCACCGTCGAAAAACGTCGATCGCGCCACGGTGATCGAAAAGTATCGTCTGGTGAAAAGCGTCGATCGGGTCGGGCGTATGGCCGATACCCAGGAGTTTGCCGACTTTCGTTTTCCTCTGAGCAAGTTCGATCCGGCGTGTCTGGAGGAATTGCTGGAGGTCGCGCCGTCCACCGTTTCGGTCGAAGGCGAAACCGTGCTGATCCGCCACTGCTGGACCGAGCGGCGGATGACTCCGCTCAACCTGTATCTGGAAAACGCCAACGACGCGCAAGTGCGCGAAGCGCTGGAAGATTACGGTCTGGCGATCAAGCAATTGGCGGCGGCGAATATTTTTCCCGGCGACATGTTGTTGAAGAACTTCGGCGTCACTCGACACGGCCGGGTGGTGTTCTACGACTACGACGAAATCTGCTTCCTGACCGAAGCCAACTTCCGCCACATCCCGGCACCGCGCACGCCGGAGGATGAAATGGCCTCTGAGCCGTGGTACTCGATCGGCCCGCTTGACGTGTTTCCCGAAGAGTTTCCGCCGTTCCTGTTTGCCGATTCGGGCCAGCGGAAATTGTTCGATCAATTGCATGGCGAGTTGTACAACGCCGATTACTGGAAGGGCTTGCAGGAGGCGATTCGGGCGGGGAAGGTCATCGACGTCTTCCCATACCGGCGTAAGGGCCGCGATAACGAATAACAAGACGCAGCTGCAAGTGGCAAGCTTCAAGCTGCAAGTTGAAAGCCGCAGTGACTTGCGGCTTGTAGCTTGGCGCTTGCAGCTGCTTTTCTGCGACAATCCGCCCCTGCATAAATAGACGACCGAATTGCCTACCCGATGACCGACGAATCGCCCTCCATCGACAAACTGCTGAAAAACCTCGATCACGCCATGCTCGCCGACCGTCACCGGCTGCGGCGGCAGTTGCTTGAGCTGCGCAAGAAACCCGACGAAGACAAACTGGCCCAGTGGGTGGTGCGGATGCAGGCGTCCTGTGATCAGGTGCTGGCGCGTCGCGCGAGCCTGCCGGTGATTCGTTACGACGACAGCTTGCCTATTGCGGCCAAGCGCGACGAGATCAAAAAGGCCCTGGAGCAACATCAGGTACTGATCATCGCCGGCGAAACCGGTTCGGGCAAAACCACCCAGTTGCCGAAGATCTGTCTGGAAATCGGGCGCGGCCAGCACGGTCTGATCGGCCATACCCAGCCGCGTCGGATCGCCGCGCGCAGTGTCGCCAGCCGTGTCGCCGAAGAACTCGGCACGCCGCTCGGAGCGCTGGTCGGCTATCAGGTGCGTTTCGAAGATCAAAGCGATTCCAACACCCTGATCAAACTGATGACCGACGGCATTCTGCTGGCGGAAACCCAGAACGATCGATATCTGGAGCGCTATGACACGATCATCGTCGACGAAGCACACGAACGCAGCCTCAACATCGATTTCCTCCTCGGTTACCTGAAAACCCTGCTGCCACGCCGTCCCGACCTCAAGGTCATCATTACTTCGGCGACCATCGATCTGGAGCGCTTCTCCAAGCACTTCGATGACGCGCCGATCGTCGAAGTGTCGGGCCGTACTTTTCCTGTGGAAACCTGGTACCGGCCGCTGACCCTGGAGCAGGACGAAGAGGGCAACCGGGTCGAGGACGACCTGACCGTCGATCAGGCGATTCTCGCCACTCTCGACGAAATCGCCGCCTACGAGCGCAGCGAACGACGCAGCCCCGGCGATGTGCTGGTGTTCCTGCCCGGCGAGCGCGAGATTCGCGACGCCGCCGACATGTTGCGCAAGGCCCAGCTCAAACACACCGAAATCCTGCCGCTGTACGCGCGCCTGTCGCCGGCTGAACAGCAGCGGATTTTCCAATCGCACCCGGGCCGCCGCGTGGTGCTGGCGACCAACGTCGCCGAAACCTCGCTGACCGTGCCGGGCATTCGCTATGTGATTGACAGCGGCACCGCGCGCATCAGCCGCTACAGCTACCGCGCCAAGGTCCAGCGCTTGCCGATCGAAGCGATTTCCCAGGCCAGCGCCAATCAGCGTAAAGGTCGCTGCGGGCGGGTCGAGCCGGGTATCTGCGTGCGTTTGTACAGCGAAGAGGATTTCCTCGGCCGCCCGGAATTTACCGATCCGGAAATTCTGCGCACCAACCTCGCCGCCGTTATTTTGCAGATGCTCCATCTGCGCCTCGGTGAAATCACCGCGTTCCCGTTTATCGAGCCGCCGGACGGCAAGGCGATCAGCGACGGTTTCAACCTGCTGCAAGAGCTATCGGCGGTGGATCGCAACAGTCAGCTGACACCACTCGGTCGCCAGTTAGCGCGTTTGCCGGTCGACCCACGCATGGGCCGCATGCTGCTGGAAGCGGCCAAGCTCGGCAGTCTGCAGGAAGTGCTGATCGTCGCCAGTGCGATGTCGATTCAGGACCCGCGCGAGCGTCCACCGGAGCGTCAGCAAGCGGCGGATCAGGCCCATGCGCAATGGAAGGATCCGGATTCCGACTTCGCCGGCCTGGTCAATCTGTGGCGTGGTTTTGAAGAACAGCGCCAGGCGCTGACCGCCAATCCGCTGCGCAATTGGTGCCGGAAGAATTTCCTCAATTACCTGCGTTTGCGCGAGTGGCGTGATTCTCATCGTCAGTTGAGCCTGATCTGCCGCGACATGCAGCTGAGCCTGAACAAAGAGCCGGCGGATTATCCGAAGCTGCACAAAGCGGTACTGGTCGGATTGCTCAGCCAGATCGGCCAGAAAACCGAAGACGGCGATTACCTCGGCGCGCGGCAGCGGCGCTTCTGGATTCATCCGTCGTCGGGCATCGGCAAGAAGCGCCCGCAGTGGCTGATGACCGCCGAACTGGTGGAAACCACCAAGCTTTACGCGCGCATGGTCGCCAAGATCGATGCAGACTGGATCGAACCGCTGGCCGGGCACCTGATCAAGAAAAACCACTTCGAACCGCACTGGGAAAAGAAGCGCGGCCAGGTGGTCGCCTACGAGCAGATCACCCTGTTCGGCCTGATCGTCGTCGGTCGTCGTCCGGTGCATTACGGCCCGGTCGATCCGGTGGTATCCCGTGAGCTGTTTATCCGCGAAGGCCTGGTGCGCGGCGAGATTCAGTCGCGGGCCAAGTGCCTGAGCGCCAATCAGAAACTGCTCGAACAGCTCGACGAACTGGAAGCCAAGGCTCGCCGTCGCGACATTCTCGCTGACGAAGAAACCCTCTACGCCTTCTACGATGCGCGTCTGCCGGCGGAGATCCACCAGACCGCGACCTTCGACAGTTGGTACAAGGTCAACAGCCAGAAAGATCCGCAGCTGTTGATCATGCGCGAAGAAGACGTGTTGGCCCGCGAGGCCAGCGAAGTCACCACCCGCGATTACCCGGACACCTTGCACATCGGCGATCTGGAACTGGCGCTGACTTATCATTTCGAGCCCAACCACCCGCGCGACGGCGTGACCTTGCGCGTGCCGGCGCCGTTGCTGCCGATGTTGCCGCCGGAGCGTCTGGAATGGCTGGTGCCGGGCTTGATTGAGGCCAAGTGCATAGCCCTGGTGCGCAACCTGCCGAAAGCCCTGCGCAAGAACTTCGTGCCAGTGCCGGACTTCATCAAGGCCGCGTTGCAGCGCATGACTTTCGCCGAAGGTTCGCTGCCGCAAGCGCTCGGTCGCGAGCTGCTGCGCATGACGGGCGCGCGGGTCAGCGATGAAGCGTGGGCAGAAGCGGCGCAGCAGGTTGAGAGCCATCTGCGCATGAACCTGGAAATCGTCGACGGCCAGGGCAAGTTCCTTGGCGAAGGCCGCGATCTGGCTGAGCTGACCGCACGCTTCGCCGAAGCCAGCCAGGCCGCGCTGGCGGTGCCGCAGAGTGCGCAAAGTCAGCAACCGGTGGAGGCAAAAGTCTTCGCGCCAGTGGCGGAAAAGACCCAGCAAAAGATCGCCGGGTTGTCGATGACGGTGTACCCGGCGCTGGTGGAAGAGGGCGGCACGGTCAAGGAAGGGCGTTTCTCCACCCCCGCCGAAGCCGAGTTCCAGCATCGTCGCGCCTTGCAGCGCTTGCTCATGCAGCAACTGGCCGAGCCGGCGAAATTCCTGCGCGGCAAGTTGCCCGGGCAGACTGAACTGGGTCTGCTGTATCGCGAACTGGGCCGGGTCGATGCGCTGGTCGAAGACATTCTGCTGGCCAGCCTCGACAGCTGCATTCTCGAAGGTGAAGACCCGTTGCCCCGCGATGGCGCCGGATTGGCGGCATTGGCCGAACGCAAACGCGGCAACTGGACCGAGCACGCCGAGCGGGTTGCGCGGCTGACGCTGGAAATTCTCAAGATCTGGCACGGTCTGCAAAAACGCTTCAAGGGCAAGATCGATCTGGCGCAAGCGGTGGCACTCAACGACATCAAGCAACAGATCGGCAATCTGGTCTATCCGGGTTTCGTCCGCGAAACGCCGATGCAGTGGCTCAAGGAGTTGCCGCGTTACCTGAAAGCGGTCGAGCAACGTTTCGAGAAACTCGGTGCGCAGGTGCAGAAGGATCGGGTCTGGAGCGGCGAACTCGCTGGCCTGTGGGCGCAATACCAGACCCGCGCGGCCAAGCATGCGCAGGAAGGCAAGCGTGATCCGCAGCTGGAGTTGTACCGCTGGTGGCTGGAGGAATACCGCGTGTCGCTGTTTGCTCAGCAGTTGGGGACGAAAGTGCCGATCTCCGACAAGCGCCTGAACAAACAGTGGAGCCAGGTCGAGCCCTGACCTGCAGCCATACACAATCGCCCTGTGGAAGCGGGCTTTGTGGCGAGGGGATTTATCCCCGCTGGGTGGCGAAGCCGCCCCAAAACCTGCGAGCTCGGTTCATCGATCGTTCCCACGCTCTGCGTGGGAATGCCTCTGGGGACGCTCCGCGTCCAGTGACGCGGAGCGTCACGGGCTGCATTCCCACGCGGAGCCTGGGAACGATCATCAAAAGATCGCAGCCTTCGGCAGCTCCTGCAGGGATCGAGTTGAGCAGGAGAAAGGCGCCAAAACCTCGGGTTTATGGCAAACTTCGCCACCATAATCCGCCGTTTCGCGACCCAGAGCCTTCGACCGTGTCGCGCTGCGGAATAAAACGATGCCAGGTTTGCGTCCCCCGGATGGGAATAGACCCTTTGCGTGTTGGTACGACGGTTCCAGCACTTTCTGCCTGAACAGATTAGAGAAACGACCATGCATAACGTCGTCATCAGCGGCACCGGCCTGTACACACCGGCCAACAGCATCTCCAACGAAGAGCTGGTGCAGTCTTTCAATACCTACGTCGCCCAGTTCAACGCCGATAACGCCGAGGCGATTGCCAGCGGTGAAGTCCAGGCCCTGACCGAATCCAGCGCCGCGTTCATCGAAAAGGCCTCGGGCATCAAGAGCCGCTTTGTCATGGACAAGGACGGCATCCTCGATCCGCAACGCATGGCCCCGCGCCTGCCCGAGCGTTCCAACGATGAATGGTCGGTGCTCTGCCAGATGGCGGTTGGCGCGGCTGAACAAGCCCTGCAACGAGCCGGCAAAACCGCCGCCGACATCGACGGCGTGATCGTCGCCTGCTCCAACCTGCAACGCGCCTACCCGGCCATCGCCATCGAAGTCCAGGAAGCGCTGGGCATTGAAGGTTTCGGTTTCGACATGAACGTGGCGTGTTCTTCGGCCACCTTCGGCATCCAGGCCGCCGCCAACAGCGTGCAACTGGGCCAGGCGCGGGCGATCCTGATGGTCAACCCGGAGGTCTGCACCGGGCACCTGAACTTCCGTGATCGCGACAGCCACTTCATCTTCGGCGATGCCGCGACTGCGGTGATCATCGAGCGCGCGGATCTGGCGACCTCCCCGTACCAGTTCGACGTGGTCAGCACCAAACTGCTGACCAAGTTCTCCAACAACATCCGCAACAACTTCGGCTTCCTCAACCGAGCGGCGGAAGAGGGCATCGGTGCCCGCGACAAGCTGTTCGTGCAGGAAGGCCGCAAGGTGTTCAAGGATGTCTGCCCGATGGTCGCCGAACTGATTGGCGAGCACCTGGAAGAGAACCAGCTCAACGTCGGCGACGTGAAGCGATTCTGGCTGCACCAGGCCAACCTGAGCATGAACCACCTGATCGTGCGCAAGCTGCTCGGCCGCGAAGCTACCGAAGAAGAAGCTCCGGTGATTCTCGACAGCTACGCCAACACCAGCTCGGCCGGTTCGGTCATTGCCTTCCACAAATACCAGGATGATCTGGCCTCGGGTTCGCTGGCGGTGCTCAGTTCGTTTGGTGCCGGTTATTCGATCGGTAGCGTGTTGCTGCGCAAGCGCTGAAACAGGTTAATTTCCCCTTAATCGCGTCGATCTTTCCTACATTCGAAGCGGCTGAAACGCTGTAATTTTTCGGACGTCGCGGCAGGTGCACACCTGCCGCGTTCATTTTCGAAGTCCGGACAAGGGGATTGATGGATGGCGGCTGACGACACCCAACTGCTCACGCGCTTGCTGGCGGGGGAGCAAAAGGCTTTCAAGGAACTGGTCACCACCTATCAGAGCGCCATGCGCGCGGTGGCTTACGCGATTGTCGGCCAGCGTCATGTCGAGGAAGTGGTGCAGGATGCCTGGCTGTCGGTGGTCCGTCATCTGGCCAGTTTCGAAGGTCGGTCCAGCCTCAAGACCTGGTTGCTGACCATCACCGCCAATTCGGCCAAGAGCCGGTACAAGCTCAATCGCCGGGAAGTCCTGCTCGACGACCTGCCATCGCCCCACGGCACCATCGGTGACGATCGCTTCTCTTCCAGCGATGGCCACTGGCTGGTCGCGCCATTTGCCTGGCACCAGGACACCCCCGAAGCGCTGCTCACCGAAAACGAACTGCGCGAATGCCTCGAACACACCTTGCTGAGTCTTTCCGAGTTGCAGAGCAGTGTCCTGCTGTTGCGCGAACGCCAGGGCCTGGAGCTGGAAGAAATCTGTAATCTTCTGGAGATCTCGCTCTCCAATGTCCGCGTGCTGCTGCACCGGGCACGCTTGAAGGTCTTCGCGACCGTGGAACATTTTGAGGAGACAGGAGAATGTTGACCTGCAAGGAGCAAGTGGCACGATCCAGCGATTATCTCGATGGCCAACTGAGCTTTCGCGAGACGCTGATGGTGCGTCATCACCTGTTGTTCTGCCCCAACTGCCGGCGTTTCATGCGGCAGATGCGCGTGATGCAGGCAACCCTGAAGGCGCTGCCGGAAAAACCGGACGAGAACGTCGATGCCTTGGCCGAACGCTTGGCCGAGCAACGACGGAGAGACAACCCCCTGTAGGAGCTGTCGAGTGAAACGAGGCTGCGATCTTTTGATCTTGTTTTCAGGATCAAGATAAAAAGATCGCAGCCTTCGGCAGCTCCTACAGGGGGTTTTTGCATCCTGCAGAAATAACCCGGTGC
>NZ_WBRZ01000206.1:0-9708 GCF_008923895.1 Pseudomonas sp. GXM4 | reverse complement strand
ATCATGCGACAGAGAACCTCTGGCATCCCCGGCCCACCGCCTTATAATGCCCGCCTTTGCAAAATCAGCAGGCTGTACCACCTTGGCAAACATAGATAACCCGGTCGCCGAAATGGCGCCCGACGGCTTTTACCGCGTCGCGCTGGGCGTTGAGTACAAAGGCTCGCGCTACAGCGGCTGGCAGCGTCAGTTGACCGGTGTGGCGACGGTGCAGGAAGAGCTTGAAAAAGCTCTGTCGAAAGTCGCCAATTCGCCGGTCTCCCTGCAATGCGCCGGGCGTACCGATGCCGGCGTGCATGCCTGCGGGCAAGTGGTGCACTTTGACACCCAGGTTGATCGCTCGCTGAAAGCCTGGGTCATGGGCGCCAACATCAATCTGCCCCATGACATCAGCGTCAGCTGGGCCAGGGTCATGCCGGCGCATTTTCATGCGCGCTTCAAGGCCATCGCCCGGCGTTATCGCTATGTGATCTACAACGATCAGATTCGGCCGGCGCACCTCAATGAAGAAATCACCTGGAATCACCGTCCGCTCGACGCCGAGCGTATGGCCGAGGCCGCGCAGTACCTGATCGGTACTCACGATTTCAGCGCGTTCCGGGCCGGTCAGTGCCAGGCCAAGTCGCCGATCAAGAAGATGCATCACCTGCGCGTGACTCGTCACGGCAAGATGATCGTGCTCGACATTCGGGCCAATGCCTTCCTGCATCACATGGTGCGCAATATTGCCGGTGTGCTGATGACCATCGGTGCCGGGGAGCGCCCGGTGGAGTGGATGAAAGAAGTGCTGGAGAGTCGCGAGCGTCGCTCCGGCGGGGTGACGGCGCATCCGTACGGGCTGTACCTGGTGCAGGTCGAGTACCACGACGAATTCCCGTTACCCGAGCGCTTTATCGGGCCACATTTCCTTACGGGTTTCTCCGAACTTGACGGCTGACGCCCTCGGACGCTTTTGTTACCATCCGGGACGTTTTCGGATTTTGCCTTGAGGTTCTCCTGACATGTCAGCTGTTCGCAGCAAGATCTGCGGCATTACCCGCATCGAAGATGCGCTGGCCGCCGTCGAAGCCGGTGCCGATGCGATCGGTCTGGTGTTTTACGCCAAGAGCCCGCGTGCGGTGAGCGTGCAGCAGGCGCGGGCGATCATCAAGGCGTTGCCGCCGTTCGTCACCACCGTGGGGTTGTTCGTCAATGCCAGTCGGTGCGAGCTGGGAGAAATCCTCGATGCGGTGCCGCTTGATCTGCTGCAATTTCATGGCGACGAAAGCGCGCAGGAGTGCGAAGGCTGGCATCGTCCGTACATCAAAGCGCTGCGGGTCAAGGCCGGCGATGACATCGCCGCTGCCTGCGATGCCTTTCCCGGGGCCAGTGGCGTACTGCTCGACACGTATGTCGAAGGGGTGCCTGGCGGAACCGGCGAGGCGTTTGACTGGTCACTGATTCCGCAACACCTGAGCAAGCCGCTGATTCTGGCCGGTGGCCTGACGCCGGAGAACGTTGCTGATGCGGTAGCGCGGGTCAAGCCCTACGCGGTGGATGTCAGCGGCGGGGTAGAAGCGAGCAAAGGCATCAAGGATCACCACAAGATTCGCGCATTCATCAACGCGGTGCGCGGCAATACATCGTCGATGTGACGGCTGGCAGTCTGCCGCCGTCCATCAATGCACTTGCACAAAGCAGGCGCGGCTGAGGGTTGCTGAATCGTACGCAGGTCATGTTCCGCGCTGACCGCGACTGTTCATCAACCATCGCCACACACATGAATTTAGCTCAAGGGCATACGCGGGGCTGCGAACCAGAGCGTTCGGGCCGCCGGTACTGGAGAAAGAAAGCATGAGCAACTGGTTAGTAGACAAACTGATCCCTTCGATCATGCGCTCGGAGGTCAAGAAGAGCTCGGTGCCTGAAGGTCTGTGGCACAAATGCCCGTCCTGCGAGGCGGTGTTGTACCGTCCGGAGCTGGAAAAGACCCTGGACGTTTGCCCCAAGTGCAACCACCACATGCGCATCGGCGCACGTGCGCGTATCGACATCTTCCTCGATCCGGAAGGCCGCAACGAACTGGGCGCTGACCTGGAGCCGGTTGACCGTCTGAAATTCCGCGACGGCAAGAAGTACAAGGACCGCCTGGTCGCTGCGCAGAAGCAGACCGGCGAGAAAGATGCGCTGATCTCGGTCAGCGGTACCCTGCTGGGCATGCCGGTAGTGGTTTCGGCATTCGAATTCAACTTCATGGGCGGTTCCATGGGCGCCATCGTCGGTGAGCGCTTCGTGCGCGCTGCCAACTACGCACTGGAAAACCGCTGCCCGATGATCTGCTTCGCCGCTTCCGGTGGCGCGCGCATGCAGGAAGCGCTGATCTCGCTGATGCAGATGGCCAAGACCTCGGCCGTGCTGGCGCGCCTGCGTGAAGAAGGCATTCCGTTCATCTCCGTACTGACCGACCCGGTTTACGGCGGCGTTTCCGCCAGTCTGGCGATGCTCGGTGACGTCATCGTTGGCGAACCGAAAGCCCTGATCGGCTTCGCCGGTCCGCGGGTAATCGAGCAGACCGTGCGCGAAAAACTGCCGGAAGGCTTCCAGCGCAGCGAGTTCCTGCTGGAACACGGCGCCATCGACATGATCATCCACCGTCAGGAACTGCGTCCGCGTCTGGGTAACCTGCTGGCACAAATGACTGGCAAGCCGACGCCGAAGTTCGTCGCCGCGCCGATCGAGCCAATCGTGGTGCCGCCGGTGCCTGCCAACGTATGACCCAGCGCACCCTTGGTGAATGGCTCGCCTACCTCGAGCAGTTGCATCCGTCGGCCATCGACATGGGCCTGGAGCGTTCGCAACAGGTAGCGTCCCGCATGGGGCTGGGCCAGCCGGCGCCTCGGGTGATCACGGTCACCGGCACCAACGGCAAGGGTTCGACCTGCGCGTTCGTGGCTTCTTTGTTGCGTGCGCAGGGCCTGAGCGTTGGCGTCTACAATTCTCCGCACCTGCTGCGTTATAACGAGCGGGTGCAGCTCAACGGCGTCGAAGCCACTGACGCGCAGCTGTGCGAAGCCTTTGCTGCGGTCGAGGCGGGCCGCGGCGAGACTTCCCTGACTTACTTCGAAATGGGCACCCTGGCGGCGTTCTGGCTGTTCCAACAGTCCGCGCTTGATGCTGTGGTGCTTGAAGTGGGTCTGGGCGGGCGTCTGGATACCGTCAATGTGATCGATGCCGATATTGCGCTGGTCACCAGCATTGGCGTCGATCACGCCGATTATCTGGGCGATACCCGCGAATCTGTAGCCTACGAGAAGGCTGGAATTTTCCGCCAGGGCAAGCCTGCTCTGTGTGGCGACCTGAATCCTCCGCAACCGCTGCTCGACAAGGCACGCGAACTGGCTTGCCCGTTTTTTCTGCGTGGTCGCGATTTCGATCTCGGCATCACTGAGCAGCACTGGCAGTGGCGCGGTACCGACGCGCAGGGCCAAGCGGTCGAATTGCGTGATTTGCCACTGCTTGATCTGCCGATGGAAAACGCCGCGCTGGCGCTGCAAGCCTATCTGCTGACAGGTTTGCCGTGGAATGCCGAACAGATTGTCGCGGCGTTGCAGGCGACGCGCGTGGTCGGGCGCCTCGATCGTCGTTCGTTCGAATGGAACGGCAAGCGCCTGAACCTGTTGCTGGATGTCGGTCACAATCCGCATGCCGCTGAATATCTCGCGCGACGTCTGGCTGCGCGGCCGCCGGTTGGCAAGCGTCTGGCGGTGTTCGGGTTGCTGGCGGACAAGGATCTCGATGGTGTTGTTGGCGAATTGAATGCTAGTGTCGCGCATTGGGCTGTCGCGCCGCTGGATTCGCCGCGTGCGCGTCCCGTAGCTGAGCTTGAGGCAGCGCTGCAGAACCTTGGTGCTTCGGTTACGTCCTATGCCAGCGTTGCGGCCGCTCTGGAAGGGCAGTGCGCTGAGGCAACCAGCGACGACGAGATTCTGTTGTTCGGATCATTTTATTGTGTCGCCGAGGCCCTTGAATGGCTGGCCCGGCGCTCCACGGAGGAAGCGGCAAATGGCTTTGCTGGATAAAGCGTACAAGCAGCGCATGGTTGGCGCGCTGGTGCTGGTGGCGCTGGCGGTGATCTTCCTGCCGATGCTGTTTTCCCGTCAGGATGAGCAGCGTCAGGTGACCGTCGAGGCCCCGGCTGCGCCTCAGCCTTCGGCCATGCCGCAAGTGCAAATGGACCCGGTCGCCGTGCCTGAGCCCCAGGCTTTGCCACAAGAGCCTGTGCCAACGGACGAAGAGGTCGCTGAAGAAGTGGTGCCTGCTGCTCCGGCCGCCCCGGCACCGACCATCCCGGCGCAGATTGCCCGCCCGGCAACGCCGCCACCAGTGGCCAAGCCGATTCCGGCGCCGGCTCAGCCGATCACCTCCGCAACCAGCAAGCCTGACACCACGCAGAGCCGCGTCGATGCCAACGGTCTGTCGGTGAGCTGGTCGGTGCAACTGGCCAGCCTGTCGAGCCGTGCCAGCGCCGAGAGCCTGCAGAAGAACCTGCGCAGCCAGGGTTATAACGCCTACATTCGTTCGGCCGATGGCAAGAATCGGGTGTTCGTCGGTCCGCTGATCGAGCGTGCCGAAGCCGACCGTCTGCGTGATCTGCTGAGTCGTCAGCAGAACCTCAAAGGCTTCGTTGTCCGTTTTCAGCCTGAACGTGGCTGAAATCTATCACCTCGATTGAAAAGCACTGACAATCGCAGCTTACCGACAGCCATGCGCTCTGCTAAAATGCGCCGCCTTATCCGTCTGTAGGCTGCACTGTGCCATTTACCTGGGTTGACTGGGCGATCGTTGCAATCATCGCCATCTCCGCATTGATCAGTCTGAGCCGCGGCTTCGTAAAGGAAGCGTTATCGCTGCTGACCTGGATCATCGCAGGAGCGGTTGCCTGGATGTTTGGTGGCTCACTGTCCGAGTACCTCGCCGGATACATCGAAACCCCATCGGCTCGCGTGATCGCGGGCTGTGCCATCATGTTTGTCGCCACACTGATCGTGGGCGCAATGATCAATTATCTTATCGGCGAGTTGGTTCGCGTCACCGGGTTGTCCGGGACCGATCGATTCCTCGGCATGGCCTTCGGCGCAGCGCGTGGCGTGTTGCTGGTGGTCGTGGCGGTCGGGCTGTTGAGCCTGGGGCCGGTACAGCAGGACGGGTGGTGGAAAGAATCACAGCTCGTGCCCAAGTTTCTATTGGTCGCCGACTGGTCCAAAAACCTGATACTGGGGTGGAGCAGTCAGTGGCTTGCCAGCGGAATCAGCGTACCCGCTGAGATTCCGTTCAAGGAGCAACTCTTGCCGACGGCGAAAACGCCTCAGTGAGTGCTGTTCAGTTCAGATCCATTAAGTAGGGGTTGCGTCGCATGTGTGGCATCGTCGGTATCGTCGGTAAGTCGAACGTCAATCAGGCGCTGTATGACGCGCTAACCGTGCTCCAGCACCGCGGCCAGGACGCTGCCGGTATCGTGACCAGCCATGATGGCCGGTTGTTCCTGCGCAAGGATAATGGCCTGGTGCGTGACGTGTTCCAGCAGCGTCACATGCAGCGTCTGGTCGGCCACATGGGTATCGGCCACGTCCGTTACCCGACTGCCGGCAGCTCGACGTCGGCCGAAGCCCAGCCGTTCTACGTCAACTCGCCGTACGGCATCACACTGGCGCACAACGGTAACCTGACCAACGTTGAACAGTTGGCCAAGGAGATCTACGAATCCGATCTGCGTCACGTCAACACCAGCTCCGACTCGGAAGTGCTGCTCAACGTGTTCGCCCACGAGTTGGCCCAGCGCGGCAAGCTGCAGCCGACCGAAGAAGACGTGTTCGCCGCCGTGACCGACGTGCACAACCGTTGCGTTGGTGGCTACGCCGTTGTGGCGATGGTCACCGGTTACGGCATCGTCGGTTTCCGCGACCCGCACGGCATTCGCCCGATTGTATTCGGCCAGCGTCACACTGACGAAGGCGTCGAGTACATGATTGCCTCGGAAAGCGTTTCCCTGGACGTGCTCGGTTTCACCCTGATCCGCGACCTCGCGCCAGGCGAAGCGGTGTACATCACCGAAGATGGCAAGCTGCACACCCGTCAGTGCGCAACCAACCCGTCGCTGACCCCGTGCATTTTCGAACACGTCTACCTGGCGCGTCCGGACTCGATCATCGACGGCGTGTCGGTGTACAAAGCACGTCTGCGCATGGGCGAGAAGCTTGCCGAGAAGATCCTGCGCGAGCGCCCTGAGCACGACATCGACGTGGTCATCCCGATTCCGGACACCAGCCGTACCGCAGCGCTGGAACTGGCCAATCACCTTGGCGTGAAATTCCGCGAAGGCTTCGTCAAGAACCGTTACATCGGTCGCACCTTCATCATGCCGGGCCAGGCCGCACGCAAGAAGTCGGTACGCCAGAAGCTCAACGCCATCGAGCTGGAATTCCGCGGCAAGAACGTCATGCTGGTCGATGACTCGATCGTGCGCGGCACCACTTGCAAGCAGATCATCCAGATGGCCCGCGAAGCCGGCGCGAAAAACGTCTACTTCTGCTCGGCGGCACCTGCGGTGCGCTTCCCGAACGTGTACGGTATCGACATGCCGAGCGCCCACGAACTGATCGCGCACAACCGTTCGACTCAAGACGTGGCCGACCTGATCGGTGCAGACTGGCTGATCTATCAGGATCTGCCTGACTTGATCGAAGCGGTCGGCGGCGGCAAGATCAAGATCGAGCACTTCGATTGCGCAGTGTTTGATGGCAAGTACGTGACCGGTGACGTCGACGAGGCTTACCTGAACAAGATCGAGCAGGCGCGCAACGATGCCTCGAAGGTCAAGACCCAGGCAGTCAGTGCGATCATCGATCTGTACAACAACTGAGTTTCCACCGGCCCTGAGGGGCCGGTTTTGTATCTGATATTTATTGTTCGAGAACAGCAAGGAGAGACAGCATGAGTCAGGAATGGGATGCCGGTCGGCTGGACAGCGACCTCGAAGGCGTAGCGTTCGATACCCTGGCCGTCCGTGCCGGTCAGCACCGCACGCCGGAAGGCGAACACGGTGACCCGATGTTCTTCACCTCCAGTTACGTGTTCCGCACCGCTGCCGATGCAGCGGCGCGCTTTGCCGGCGAAGTGCCTGGCAACGTCTATTCGCGCTACACCAACCCGACCGTGCGCGCGTTCGAAGAACGCATTGCCGCGCTGGAGGGCGCCGAGCAAGCCGTCGCCACGGCAACCGGCATGGCCGCGATCATGGCGGTGGTGATGAGCCTGTGCAGTGCTGGCGATCATGTGCTGGTGTCGCGCAGCGTGTTCGGCTCGACCATCAGCCTCTTCGAGAAATACTTTAAACGCTTCGGCGTCGAAGTCGATTACGTCCCGCTGGCCGATCTGTCAGCTTGGGACGCGGCGATCAAGTCCAACACCAAACTGCTTTTTGTCGAGTCGCCGTCCAACCCGTTGGCCGAGCTGGTGGATATCGCCGCCCTGGCTGAAATCGCTCATGCCAAGGGCGCGCAGCTGGTGGTCGACAACTGCTTCTGCACCCCGGCGTTGCAGCAGCCGCTGAAGCTCGGCGCGGACATTGTCGTGCACTCGGCGACCAAGTTCATCGACGGTCAGGGCCGCTGCATGGGCGGCGTTGTCGCCGGTCGCGGTGAACAGATGAAAGAAGTGGTGGGTTTCCTGCGGACCGCCGGGCCGACCCTCAGCCCGTTCAACGCGTGGATCTTCCTCAAAGGCCTCGAGACCCTCAACCTGCGCATGAAAGCGCATTGCGCGAACGCTCAGGCGCTGGCCGAATGGCTGGAGCAGCAGGACGGCATCGAGAAGGTCCATTACGCCGGTCTGAAGAGCCATCCGCAGCACGAGTTGGCCCAGCGCCAGCAGAAGGGTTTTGGTGCGGTGGTCAGCTTCGAGGTCAAGGGCGGCAAAGAAGGCGCCTGGCGCTTTATCGATGCCACGCGGTTGATTTCGATCACCGCCAACCTCGGCGACAGCAAAACCACGATCACCCATCCAAGCACCACTTCCCACGGCCGTCTGGCGCCCCAGGAGCGTGAAGCGGCAGGCATTCGTGACAGTCTGATCCGCGTTGCGGTCGGTCTGGAAGATGTGGCTGATCTGCAAGCTGATCTGGCGCGCGGTCTGGCGGCATTGTGATCGAGTTGTCTACACCCGCGGCCAACACCCATGGCCGCGTGGCGCTGGTCACCGGGGCTGCGCGCGGGATTGGCCTCGGAATCGCCGCTTGGCTGATCAGCGAAGGCTGGCAGGTGGTGCTGACCGATCTTGATCGGGTGCGTGGTTCGAAAGTGGCGAAGGTGCTTGGCGAGAACGCCTGGTTCATCGCCATGGACGTCGCCGACGAAAATCAGGTCGCGCTGGGCGTGGCCGAGGTATTGGGGCAGTTTGGTCGCCTCGATGCGCTGGTCTGCAACGCAGCGGTGGCCGATCCGCACAACATCACCCTGGAAAGCCTCGATCTGGCGTATTGGAATCGGGTGCTGGCGGTGAATCTGAGCGGGCCGATGTTGCTGGCCAAGCACTGTGCGCCTTATCTGCGTGCGCACAACGGTTCGATCGTCAATCTGGCCTCGACCCGCGCGCGACAGTCGGAGGCGGACTCCGAGGCGTATGCGGCGAGCAAGGGCGGGCTGTTGGCGCTGACCCATGCGCTGGCAATCAGCCTTGGACCGGAAATCCGCGTGAACGCAGTCAGTCCTGGCTGGATTGATGCCCGTGATCCCTCGGTGCGTCGCGCCGAACCTTTGGCCGATGCCGATCATGCTCAGCATCCGGCGGGCAGGGTAGGGACTGTCGAGGACGTCGCGGCGATGGTGGCGTGGTTGCTGTCGAGGAATGCCGGATTTGTCACCGGCCAGGAATTTGTCGTCGATGGCGGCATGACCAAGAAGATGATCTACACGGAATAACAAGCGAAGCCGCGTGCTGTGGGAGCGAGCCTGCTCGCGAATGCGGTCTATCGGTCGATGGCGTCTTCAGGAATGAAGCAATTTCGTCTTTTTCAGAAAAACTCCAATCCTGCTATTGACTTAGCTTCGCCACCTGCGTAAATTTCGCGGCCTCGGAGATGCAAACGGGTGATTAGCTCAGCTGGGAGAGCGTCTGCCTTACAAGCAGAATGTCGGCGGTTCGATCCCGTCATCACCCACCACTCCCGAGAAGCTTGCGCAAGCAAGAGAGTAGGCTGAAAGTGCCTGCACCGACGCGCAGCGGTAGTTCAGTCGGTTAGAATACCGGCCTGTCACGCCGGGGGTCGCGGGTTCGAGTCCCGTCCGCTGCGCCATATTTTACGAGTCAGATTGATCTGGTTCGCGATTGCCAGGCACCGAAGCCGGTAATCAAAACGAGTTACTTGAGCGCAAGCTCAAAGCGATACGCAGCGGTAGTTCAGTCGGTTAGAATACCGGCCTGTCACGCCGGGGGTCGCGGGTTCGAGTCCCGTCCGCTGCGCCATATCTGTTTCAAGGACCACTGAACGCCTTGAAGCGCCGAAACCAGCCATCGGCTGAATCGGATCGATAGCAAAGACCCTGGTCGAAAGACCGGGGTTTTTTGTGTCTGAAATTTGGTTATTCCCCTCTCGAACTCCTGCGCAAATCGTCCTGTAGGAGCTGCGGCACGCTGCGATCTGTTGATCTTGCTCTTAAAAAATCCAGATCAAAA
>NZ_WBRZ01000205.1:0-9834 GCF_008923895.1 Pseudomonas sp. GXM4 | reverse complement strand
CTACGGATGTCCGCCGCGGCTTCAGAAGTAGTGAATTTAGCGCCGCGCTTGAAAAGGCTTTTAAGCATCGATGGTCCCCAAATCTTCTTTTTTAAACAATATGAATTGGGATTTACTTATGCCAATCGGCAATGAGTCGGCAGAATCAAGCTTAAAGACACCGCGCGTTGGATCGCGCCTATAAGGTGAGCTAACAATATGCAGGTCACGCAGCACAAAGCAGGTTTCGTGCATTACGTCACGTTCAGCTTCCAATTGATAAGCGATGGTCAATGCCAAGGAAAAATCTGTGGTCTGCAATGAGTCACTGATCGGCAAATGAATTGTCAACGCTTCGCTGCCTTTACTGGCTACGACTAATCGACTAATCCAGGTTGTCGTGCACTCCCGCCATCTCAAGGGAAAAGGGCCGGGCGCGTAACCCCCTTTCTTTGGAACATCGCGATATTGCTGGTACGCTTTCAATTGCAATTTTCGAGTATCCATTTCCTGCGTGCTAACGCCTGGAATTATAAGCTTCAGATAGGTCTGCTTGGCATCACGAATCATTTCACAAGTAGGTTTTTGCACGACCTTTGCCAGTTCGTTCCATTCGTCCTGCATGCTGCGATTCTTAGTTTTGTTCCCCCAGACGCTGGACTCCATCCATTTTTGCAAGTCGTCCAGAGGCAAAGATTGCCTCATAGCTTCAGATCAAAGGATCGCAGCCTGCGGCAGCTCCTACATTTGGAATGCGTTTCCCCTGTAGGAGCAGCCGTAGGCTGCGATCTTTTGATGTTTTAACGCGCGAGTCGGGTCAAACACTCCTCAATCGACCGCCGTTGCGTCTCGGCATACAACCCCAGCTCATCAATGGTCGAACGCCCCAGCGCCTGTTCGAAAGCCTGTCGATTGGAGTGTTCGCCG
Organism: Pseudomonas sp. GXM4; assembly: GCF_008923895.1. Taxonomy (NCBI): domain Bacteria; kingdom Pseudomonadati; phylum Pseudomonadota; class Gammaproteobacteria; order Pseudomonadales; family Pseudomonadaceae; genus Pseudomonas; species Pseudomonas sp. GXM4. The sequence continues at coordinate 8,928 of NZ_WBRZ01000205.1, read as the reverse complement.
TAATGCGCCTGTGCGGCATCCCCCAGGTTCGACTGAAAAATCCCCGCTGCGCTCACCGGCAGGAAATCTTCGTACACCAGCGGCTCCGCTTTCACGTAGCCATCGCGCAGCAAGTCCTCCAGGGACGACTCACCAAGTCCTTCGGCGGCCAAGCCCTTTTCCGTAGCGAAATAACGAAAGTACGCCAGCCCCTGTTCGCGCATGCCCTCGATGCTGTCAGGAAATTCCGCAAAGTGCTGCGTCATCAGCGCGTTGTAGCGTGCGGCATTGGCTTCGTTAGGGAAGTCGCCCAATTCATCGCGAGCGGCATTCAACAAGCGGTCATACAGCGCGCGACCCTTGGGCGTGAGGGCGGCGCCGCGTTGTTCGATTTCGCCGAAACGCGCGCTGTGGCTGCCACGGGTTTCGGGCTGATCGGTGAAGGCGATCGGCTCGTCCAGCGCCTTGAAACTGGTCTGGCGCAGCAGGATCGGGCAGTTGCGGCGTGGTGGACCTTCGATCACCGCTTTGGGTGTGATGCCATGGGCAGGCATCTGCTCCTGCACGGTGTCGATGTCCAGCGTGCGTGGGGTCAGGTGGTTGATGTGCGGGCCTTTGAACGCAACGACATCGGCGATCAAGCGGTGCTGAGCGCTGAGTTTTTGGTATTGCGCGGCATTGACGGTGGCGCTGTGGTGCCAGCGAAAAGTCTCCAGTGCCTGTCGGACGAATTCTGCGGCTTCGTCGTCATTCAGTCCGCCTGCCGTTTCCGCCTGTTCAATCAGGCGCAACGCCTCTTCAGTAAAAATCGAACGACGGGCCAGTACCGACTCGGCAAACGAACGCAATTCAGCGTCTTCAATCAGCTCCAGGCGCAGCAACGAGGTGAACACGCGAAACGGGCTGACCTGCAGCGCTTCTTCATGCACCGCGCGATACGCCGTTGAATGCACCGGCACACCGGCCGGGGTCAGGTCGTAATAACCCACTGGTTGCATGCCCATCACCGCGAACAGGCGGGCGAGGGTAGCCAGTTCGCTCGCGGTGCCGACGCGAATGGCGCCGTGGCGTTCCATGTCCAGGCGTTCGATTTCGCCGGTGCGCTTGAGCTGTCCGGCAATCTCAGGCTGACGTGCCAGCACTTCGCGATTGGTTTTTTCCACCAGTTCCATCAGCGCGCCGTACAGCGGCACCTCTTCGCGGTACATGTCGGACATCGCTCGGGAGAAGCGTTGGCGGATCAGGTCGGGGCTGACGAACGGCTGCACGGTCATGAAAAAAATTCCTGCCACGGTGACGAAATGGATGCCGGAAAAGATCGCAGCCTTCGCCCACGCGGGCAAACGAAGAATCCTACGAACTTCATTCTGCCAACGACTGATCCACCAGCTCGATCCAGTGTCTGACCGGCGTGCGCCCGGCGCTCGCCAGATGGCTCTGACAGCCCACATTGGAAGTGACGATCAACTCGGGCCGGCCGCTTTCCAGGGCGTTGAGGCGCTGATCGCGCAGTTGCCGCGCCAGCACGGGTTGGGTCAGCGAGTAGGTGCCCGCCGAGCCGCAGCACAAATGGCCGTCCGGCACTGGTGTGAGGTTGAAGCCGAGTCGGGTCAGCACTGTTTCCACGGCGCCGCCGAGTTTCAGTGCGTGCTGCAAGGTGCACGGGCAATGCACGGCGATGCGCCGTTCGCTGGCGGCGCATACTTGCTCCAGTGGTTCCTCAGCGATTATTTGCACCAGATCCCGAGTCATTTCGCTGATCCGCCGTGCTTTCGAGGCGTAGATCGGGTCGTCCGCAAGCAAATGCCCGTAATCCTTGATGAACGCGCCACAACCGCTGGCCGTCTGCACGATGGCTTCGGCGCCGTTCTGCAGGTGCGGCCACCAGGCGTCGATGTTCTGTCGAGCGCGGTCAAGACCTTTGGCCTGAGCGTCGAGGTGATAGTCGAGAGCGCCGCAGCAACCGGCCTCGCTCACCGGGGTGACGCTGATGCCCAAGCGATCGAGCACCCGCGCGGTCGCGTCATTGGTGTTCGGCGACAGGCCCGGTTGCACGCAGCCTTCGAGCAATAACACCCGGCGCGCATGCCTAGGAGGAGGGCGCGACCCCATAACACCCAAGCGCTGCGGCAGTTTGCTTTCCAGCAGGCGCGGCAGCAGAGGCCGAAAGGTCGCGCCCATGCGCAGTAAGCCTTTGAACACAGCCGGATTCGGCGCCAACGCGCGCAAGCCTTCGCGCAGCAAGCGCTGGGCGACCGGGCGTGGCACCGCGCTGTCGACCACCGCACGGCCGATGTCGAGCAGGTTGTGATAATCGACGCCGGATGGGCAGGTGGTTTCGCAGTTGCGGCACGACAGGCAACGGTCCAGATGCAGTTGCGTCTGTTCGGTGGCCGGTGCGCCTTCGAGCACTTGCTTGATCAGATAAATGCGTCCCCGCGGGCCATCGAGTTCATCGCCGAGCAATTGATAGGTCGGGCACGTAGCGTTGCAAAAGCCGCAATGCACGCAGGTGCGCAGGATCTTTTCCGCTTCGCCTGCGCGGGGCAGTTGGCGCGATTGCTCGCTGAGGGTGGTTTGCATGGCTAAACCTCCGCGTACATTCGCCCGGGGTTGAACAGCCCTTGCGGGTCGAGTTGTGCCTTGAGTTGCCGGTGGTAGCGCAACAGGGTTGGCGCCATGGGTTGAAACGGCGAGTCGGTGGCACCGTGGGTAAAGCACGTTGCATGGCCGCCCAAGGAATGGGCGAGTGCGTGAATCTCAGAGCTTTCGGATTTCACCCAGCGTTGCGCGCCGGCCCAGTCGATCAGTTGCTCGCCGGGCAACTCGAGAGGGCCGAGATTGTTCGGCAATGACAGGCGCCACAGCGGCAAACCTTCGTCGAAAAAACTCAGGCGCTGTTCGTTGAGGTCGCGCCAGAAAACCGAGTCCAACGGCTCACCACCGAGCCGTTGATGCGCCGCCGTTACCGAACCTTCGCCGCCTTCCAGACGCAGATACAGACTCTGGCCATCGTGACATGCCGCGCTGATCGGCAGCGGTTGCTGGCCCCATTCGGCAAGTTTGCTCAAGGCCCGAGCGCAGTCGATATCGAGGCGAATGCTCAGGCACTGGCGCGGTTTCGGCAGGACTTTCAGCGACACTTCGGTGAGCACGCCGAGGCAACCGAAACTGCCGGCCATCAGTCGCGAAAGGTCATAACCGGCGACGTTTTTCATCACTTCGCCACCGAAGCGCAGATGCTGACCGAGGCCGGTGATCACCCGCGTGCCGAGAACGAAGTCGCGTACCGAGCCGGACCACGGCCGGCGAGGTCCGGACAGTCCCGTGGCGATCATGCCGCCGACCGTGGCGCTGTCGGCGAAGGACGGCGGTTCACAGGGCAACATTTGCCCGGCGTCATCCAACGCCGCGAGCAGCTCGGACAACGGCGTGCCGGCACGCACCGTGACCACCAGCTCAGTCGGGTCGTACTGGACGATGCCGCGATGGGCGCGGGTGTCGAGCACTTCGCCGGCCACCTCGCGGCCGAGAAAGGCCTTGCTGTTACCGCCCTGAATCTTCAGCGGCGTGGCATTGGCCCGCGCGGCGTTGACCTGATCGAGCAGGACCTTGGCGGCATCGAAATCAGCCATCAGAATCGCTCCAGCTCGGGGAAGGGCAGTTGCCCGGCGTGAATGTGCATCGCGCCGAATTCGGCGCAGCGGTGCAGGGTCGGAATGTTCTTGCCAGGATTGAGCAGGCCCTGCGGATCGAACGCGGCTTTCACCGCATGAAACAGCAGTAGCTCGTCGCTGTTGAACTGCGCGCACATCTGATTGATTTTTTCGCGGCCGACGCCGTGCTCGCCGGTGATGCTGCCGCCGACCTTCACGCACAGTTCGAGGATCTTGCCGCCCAATGCCTCGGCGCGATGCAGCTCCCCCGGCTGGTTGGCATCAAACAGGATCAGCGGATGCATGTTGCCGTCGCCGGCATGGAACACATTGGCCACGCGCAAGCCATATTCCTCGCCGAGGCTGGCGATACCTTGCAGCACAGCGGGCAATTCGCGGCGCGGGATGGTGCCGTCCATGCAGTAATAATCCGGCGACAACCGGCCGATCGCCGGAAACGCGTTTTTGCGCCCGGCCCAGAAACGCACGCGCTCGGCTTCGTCCTGGGCCTGGCGCACTTCAGTGGCGCCGGCCGCTGTCATGACTTCCCGTACGCGCTGGCAATCGTCGTGCACGTCGGCTTCGACACCGTCCAGTTCGCACAGCAGAATCGCCTCGGCGTCGACCGGATAGCCGGCGTGGATGAAGTCTTCGGCGGCGCGGATGGCGAGGTTGTCCATCATTTCCAGACCACCCGGAATGATCCCGGCAGCGATGATTTCGGCAACCGCACGACCGGCCTTTTCCACTGAATCGAAACTGCCGAGCAGGATCTTGGCGACTTGCGGTTTGGGCAATAACTTCACCGTGACTTCGGTGATGATCCCCAGCAGGCCTTCGGAGCCGGTGAACAAGGCGAGCAGGTCGAAACCGGCTGAATCGAGCGCCTCGGAGCCCAGCGTCAGACGTTCGCCCTCGATGGTCAGCACTTCGATTTTCAGCACGTTGTGCACGGTCAGGCCGTACTTGAGGCAATGCACGCCCCCAGCGTTTTCCGCGACGTTGCCGCCGATCGAACAGGCAATCTGCGACGACGGATCCGGTGCGTAATACAAGCCGAACGGGGCCGCCGCCTGGGAGATGGCGAGATTGCGCACCCCCGGCTGAACCCGCGCGATACGTGCAGCGGGGTCGATGTGCAGGATGTTGTTGAACCGCGCCATCACCAGCAACAGGCCCTTTTCCAGTGGCAGCGCGCCGCCGGACAATCCCGTACCGGCACCCCGCGCGACCACGGGCACGTTGTTCTGATAGCAGAGTTTCAGCAGGGTTTGCACTTGCTCCAGACGCCGGGGCAGGGCGACCAGCATTGGCGTGGTGCGGTAGGCGGAGAGGCCGTCGCATTCGTAGGGTTTGAGTTCATCTTCGCGCCAGAGGATGTCCAGGTCCGGCAGGGCTTGTTGCAGAGCCTTGAGCAATTCGCCCTTGTTCACCTCGGGCAACGGACCGTCGAGGCGTTCGTCGTAAAGGATGTTCATGGGAACGCCAACCTTCTGTCTCCGCTGATCGTTCCCACGCAGAGCATGGGAACGATCAGTTGCGCCACTCGGGGCATTGCGAATATCCATCTTCATCGCTGTCGTTCCAGAAATTCCCCGTACAGCCGCGCGGTATTTCCCGGCTGTTCGACCATCGGCATGTGCCCGACGTGATCCCACACATCCACTTCGAGATTGGCGATGCCTTTGCTCCACACCGGCACGCTGCTGACGTCGATCAGGCGATCCTTGCGCCCCCATAGTAGCAGCGCCGGGCATTTGATCTCGGCCAGTTTCGGCTCCATCGGCGGGCTGGCGCGGAAGTCGCGGAAGATTTCTTCGAGCTCGTCACGTTGTTGCTCATAGCGCTGGGCGACGGCGTCCAGCACCAGTTTCGGTACCCACGGCGGCGACTCCATGGTCATCGCGTAGAAGCGCTGGAATTCTTCGCGGGAGTTGATCAGGAACGGATTATGCCCGCGCGCCAGATGGCGCTCCATGTCGCTCGGCTCCGGTGCGGTGACGCCGGCCGGGTCGATCAGCGCCAGCGAGGCGATCCGCTCCGGATAGGTCGCTGCCAGCCACGCGGCGATGTAGCCGCCCATGGAGTTGCCGATGACGTGGACTTTCTCCACGCCGCAGACGTCGAGCAGTTGAATCATGCGTTTGGCCTGAACCGCAATGTCGTAACCGCCGCCAGCCTTGAAGCCAGTCTCACCGTGGCCGGCCAGATCCGGAATGATCACCCGATACTGACGGACGAAATGCCGGGCGCAGCGCAGCCAGAGGCTTTTGTCGGCGCTGAAGCCGTGCAGCATCAGGATCGCGCTGGACGCCTCGTACGGCCCGCCTTGCCAGGTCGACACGGTCATCTCGGCGATCGGCACTTCGATCTTGTGCAATTTGTACAACCTGGCCTCGCTGGCCATGGCCAGGTTGTACAGCCAATGGCCGACCGCCGGGTAACTCAACCAGCTCCAGGCCACGAAAACCGCGAGTGCGACAAACAGCAAAAGCATCGACGTCTTCCTTTTACGTGTTCAGGACAAAATATGGTCGGCCGGTTTCAGCGCCCGGGTCAGCAGGTGATAGCTGAAACTGAAGCCGGGAAACATCGCGATCACATGACCGCTCTTGCTCTGGTACCAACTGTGGCAACCACCGGACTTCCACACCGTGCGCTGCATTTCCCGGTGGATCATTGCAGTGTAGGTACGTTCTGCGTCACGGCGCACTTCGATGCTGCGCAGGCCTTTGGCCCGCACGGTGCGGATGCAGTCGAGGATGTAGTTCATCTGCGATTCGATGATGAACAGCGCCGAAGTGTGGCCAATGCCGGTGTTCGGCCCGGTGACGATAAACAGGTTGGGGAAATCCGGCAGGCTGGTGCCGAGGTAGGCGCGCGGGTATTCGGCCCAGACATCTCTGAGTTGCACCGCGTTTTTACCGCTGACCGGGTAGGAAATCACCCCGTCGGTGGCGTCGTAACCGGTCGACCAGACGATCAGATCAACATCGAGATGCTCGCCGTCCACGGTGTTGATCCCGCTATCGTCGATCGAAGCGATGCCGTGCTCGCGACTGTGCAACGTGACGTTGGCGCGGCTCAGCGCCGGGTAGTACGTGCTGGACACCAACACGCGTTTGCAGCCGATGGTGAAGTCCGGGGTGAGTTTCTGCCGCAGTACCGGGTCTGGAACCTGGCGCTTGAGGAACCGCAGCGCATGTCGCTGGACCAGATGAATCGCCGGCTTCGAGTATTTGAAGGCGATCACCCGGGTTTCGAAATTCCAGTAGATCAGCCAGCGCAGCAGCTTGTACGCCGGCTTCAGACCGAGCAGCCAGCGCTGGAAACGGCCGAATTTGCGATCGGCACGCGGCAGCACCCAATGCGGCGTGCGTTGGAACACATGCAGATGTTCGACCTGGGGTGCAATCGCCGGGATCACTTGGGCTGCGCTGGCACCGCTGCCGACGATCGCCACGCGTTTACCGCGATAGTCGTAGCTGTGGTCCCAGTTATTTGTATGAAAAGTCTTGCCTTGAAAGCGATCCATCCCGGGAAAGGGTGGGATGACCGGCTGACTCAGCGGCCCAGAAGCATTGATCAGGAATTGGGTTCGGAAAGTACCTCTGGCGCGGGTGTACACCAACCAATGCTTTTCCGCTTCGTCCCATTCGACGCGCTCGACATCGGCCCCCAGTTCCACGCGCTCGCGTAAACCGAACTGCTCGATCAGCTGTTCGGTGTAGTGACGCAGTTCCGCCTGTTCGGCGAACATCTGCGACCAGCGGTAGGGTGCGAATGACAGCGAATACAGCGGCGACGGCACGTCCACCGCTGCGCCGGGGTAGGTGTTCTGGCACCAGGTGCCGCCGAAGAAGTCGCGTCGCTCGAGAATGCGAAAGTCGTCGATCCCGGCCTTGAGCAGGTTGACCGCCGCGCACTGGCCGCCGAAACCGCTGCCGATGATCAACACAGCGTAGGTATGCATGTGCCCCCTTTTTATAGTTGTTTTTCCATTTCCCCTCTTTCATTTATAGCCAACTCTGGGCCGCGCGTGCGGCGCTGATAGCGCTCTATTCAGGCCGCTGGCCGGTGATGGCTATTTAACGGCGCCCTGATAGACTCCGAACACATCCGTGTCGGGGTGTAACCATGCATCGCGCGGTCGAGGCCCTTATGGGAAATACGCGAGGAAAGGGACTTTCACTGGCCAGGAGGCTTTACAGGTCGCGGGTGTTCGGGCTGCTGCTCGGGCTGATGTGTGTCAGCGTGGCGATGCACGCGCTCGATCCGCCGCTGTGGGTGTGGGGCCTGATGCTCTTCAACGGCCTGGTCTGGCCGCATCTGGCCTTTCTATGGGCGCGCCGCTCGAGCGTGCCGTTTCGCGCCGAACACCGCAATTTGCTGATCGACGCATTCATGGGCGGCTTCTGGGTCGCCGCCATGCAGTTCAATCCCTTGCCCAGCGCAACCACGATTTCGATGATGGCAATGAACAACGTCGCCATCGGTGGTGGGCGGTTTTTGCTCGCCGGGTCGGCGGCGCAGCTATTGGGCATCGGCGTCGGGCTGGTGGTGTTTGCGCCGGCGTTCATCCCGCCAACAACGCCGCTGCAGCTCTACGCCTGTTTGCCGTTGCTATTGCTGTATCCGCTGGCGCTGGGCTGGATCTGCTTTCGCCAGGCCTCGACCCTCGGTCGGCACAAGCGCGAATTATTGGCGTTGAGTCGCACCGACAGCCTGACCGGCCTGCTCAATCACGGCGCCTGGAAGGATCAACTGAACCTCGCGTTCCAGCGCTGCAAACGCCAGCAGCAGGGCGCGGCGATTGCGCTGATCGACATCGATCACTTCAAGGCGATCAATGACACCTACGGCCACGTCGCCGGCGATATCGTCCTGCGCCAGTTGAGCAAACTGCTCAAACAGAATCTGCGCGCCACGGATGTGGCCGGGCGATACGGCGGGGATGAGTTCTGCGTGATCCTGCCGGAGCTGCCACTGTTCAACGCCGCTCAGGCCATGGAAGCCTTGCGCGAGCGTTTCGCGGTGATGGGCTACGAGCAGAACCCGGCGTTGAAGGTCAGCCTGAGCATTGGTCTGGCCGCCTACGACCCGAGCCATGCCGACGCCACGCGTTGGCTGGATGAGGCCGATCAGGCGTTGTACGAAGCCAAGGCCAGTGGGCGCAATCGGGTGATCTGCAACAGTGACAACAAACCGAGGCAGGCGCTGCTGGATTCGGTCTGAAGAGTGATCGAAGATCCCATGTAGGAGCTGCCGAAGGCTGCGATTTTTTGGGACGCTC
>NZ_WBRZ01000204.1:0-9839 GCF_008923895.1 Pseudomonas sp. GXM4 | reverse complement strand
ATCAGCGCCGCGATAAATCCCCAACCACCTGCTACGTTTTATTCATGAAGGCAGCGTTTCACTTTTCCTTCATAAGGGCACTTTATGCTCGGGGCACAGGTCGATTGATCAGGCCATTTTCATAGCGAGCAGTTGGGGGATTTATACGATGGATGAGTATCAGGAAGAACTGCTCGAATACCAGGCATTTGAACTGGATCAACCAGAGCCGGCTGACGACGCCACGGAGCTCTGAGCTTCAGGCTCCCGAGCGGTAATTTCGTCGGGATTCGCCGGGCGTCTGCCCGCTCCAGCGTTTGAATGCACGCTGGAAGGCTTCAGCTGAGGCGAAGCCCAGCAGGTAGGCGATCTCGCCGAACGCCAGTTCGGTGTCGCGGATGTAGGTCATTGCCAGGTCACGGCGTGTGTCATTGAGGATCGCGCGAAATTGCGTGCCTTCCTCTGCTAGTTTGCGCCGCAGGGTCCAGGTTGGCAGTTTCAGGCGTGCCGCGACTTCCTCGAGATCCGGCTCGCGGCCGCCATTGAGCAGCGGGCCGAGCAATTGCGTGATGCGCTCGCGCAGGCTGCGGGTGCGGGTCAGTTGTTCCAGCTCCCGCTCGCACAATTGCAGCAGATGTCGCCAGGTGCTCGGGCAATGTTCTGGGTTGCGCAGGGCAAGGCTGTTCAGGCTCAGGCGCAGCTGATTGCGTTCGGCGCTGAACTGGATCGGGCAGTCGCCAAGCATTGTGTAGGCGTCGCGGTAATCCGGCGCTTCGAATTCGATTTCGATTCTCTCGGCGCGCAACGTTTCGCCGCACAGGCTCGACAACTGATGCAGCCAGCCGGCGAGGATCGAGTCGACCACAAAGCGGTTATAGGCGTTGTACGGGCTGATCGAGTAGAAGCGCAACCAGGCACCGTTGGCATCTTCATGAAAGCTGGACTGCCCGCGATAGTTGGAACCGTACAGCGGCTCGAAGCGCGTCAGGCAGCGGGCCGCTTCACGGACGGTGGGCGCTTGCGCCGCAGTGATGCCGGCCAGCCCAGCCTGATTCAGGCGGATCATCCGGCCCATGCGCAGGCCCAGGGCCGGATCGCCGGTCAGTTGAATCGCCGCATGGCCCAGGCGCATGTAACGCGGGATCGACAAGCGTGCCCCGGCCTCGGCCAGTCGCGCGGCATCGAGGCCGTATTGCTCGAGCAGAGGCAGCGGGTCGGTGCCGTGGCTGCGCACGGCGTCGACCAGACTGTGGACGAAGCCCACCGACAGATCCCCGAGGCGCATCGGCTGCGGCTTCATGGTCTACAGCCAGACATTCAGCAAGCGCGCACCACGGGCCTCGCCATCGGCGAACTGCTGGCCGTTGCTGCTGAGGAAGCTTGTGCCGGTACTCGACTTGTCCCAGAACTGCCCGCGCATGAACACACTGACGCCGGCAATCGCGCGGCTGCTCGGTGGTTGTGCGGTGAGGGTCAGTCGGTGCCAGGCCTGACCTTCATTGAGGTCGCCGGGCTTGAGGCTGACCGAGCCCGGCGTGCTCGAACCCTTGTAGCCACGCCATGGCTTGTCCCAGGCGCCTTGGCCGATAACCTGCGCCGGCACCGCCACCAGTTGCGCGCCTTGTTCATCGAGGGTGCGGTAGTTGGCGGGGTACCAGCTGTCACTGCCGATAAGGATGCCCAAGCGTCCGGCCGGTGTGTCGACGACCTGTATGGCGTGTTTGTCTTCGGCCTGAATCACACCTTGCTGATCAAAGATCGGATGCATCTGCCGTTGCGGCTGGCCCAACGGTACGCCGTCGCGACCAAACACCACGCTGCTGTTGAACAGGGCGCCGCTGCCGGGCTTGAGCCGGCCGTCGCGGATGCTTGGCTCCGGCAGCACGATGGAGCCGGCCACCAGGGTGACCTGGAACTCCTTGGCCAGACCGCCGAACAGCGCCTGGTAATCCTTGGCCATGGACTTCGCTTTCATCCGCAGATAAGCATCGTTCAGCCGTTGCTCGCCCTTGGCCCGCAGCCACGCTCGGGCAAACAACAGCGGATTGCTCGCCGCCAGCCAGTTCATTGCTTCCGCCAGGGTCGGCGCCTGATACAACTCGTCTTTCTCGCCGCTGATCATCAGCCAGGTGCCGACGTGCTCGGGCAATACCACCACGGTTTTTTCATTGAGCAAGCCTTGATCGCGGGCCTGCTGCAGGTACGCCGCGAGCTTGCGGTGCAGGCGTGCGGAGCTTTGGTAATCGGTGGGGAACAGTTCGGGCTGAATGCCGAGCAGATTGCCACGGTCGCCGGGCGTGCCCTGATTGACGGCGAGCTTGATGCGCAGGTCCGACAGGTAATGTCCCGCCGGCCGGTCTGCCGCCCACATGGCGTAGGTGGTCAGGGCGGCAACGAGGGCCATGGAGAAAAACAGATACAGAAGTTTGCGCATGAAAACCAACAACAGCCGGGTACAGGATGTGCCGACTAGGGTAGGGCCCATGGCTCGGGTTGCCAAGGGGCGCTGCGCATTTGGATCAATAACTTGTCAGTTACGGTCATTGAGTGACAGCGGTGCGACTCTTAGTCTGTCGAACATGACTGACGGGGGACGCAGAGCTCCCGCAACTTTCCGTGATCGCTCGTTGTGGAGTTACCGATGACCGCCGCTCATTACCCGCATTTGCTGGCCCCGCTGGACCTGGGATTCACCACGCTGCGCAACCGTACCCTGATGGGCTCGATGCACACCGGCCTGGAAGAAAAGCCCGGTGGCTTCGAGCGCATGGCGGCGTACTTCGCCGAACGTGCCCGTGGCGGTGTCGGCCTGATGGTCACCGGCGGCATCGGCCCGAATGATGAGGGCGGCGTGTATTCCGGCGCGGCCAAGCTCACTACCGAGGAAGAGGCGCTCAAGCACCGCATCGTCACTCGCGCGGTGCACGAGGCGGGCGGCAAGATCTGCATGCAGATTCTTCATGCCGGGCGTTACGCCTACAGCCCGAAACAAGTAGCACCGAGCGCGATTCAGGCGCCGATCAACCCGTTCAAGCCCAAAGAGCTGGACGAAGAGGGCATCGAAAAGCAGATCAGCGATTTCGTCACCTGCTCGGTATTGGCGCAAACCGCCGAATACGACGGCGTCGAAATCATGGGTTCTGAAGGTTACTTCATTAACCAGTTCCTCGCCGCGCACACCAACCACCGCACCGACCGCTGGGGTGGCAGCTACGAAAACCGCATGCGCCTGCCGGTAGAAATTGTCCGTCGTGTGCGCGAAGCGGTCGGGCCGAATTTCATCATCATCTTCCGCCTGTCGATGCTCGATCTGGTCGAAGGTGGCAGCACCTGGGATGAAATCGTCATGCTGGCCAAAGCCATCGAACAGGCCGGCGCGACTATCATCAACACCGGTATCGGCTGGCACGAGGCGCGGATTCCGACCATCGCCACCAAGGTTCCGCGTGCAGCGTTCAGCAAGGTCACGGCCAAGTTGCGCGGCTCTGTGAGCATTCCGCTGATCACCACCAACCGCATCAATACCCCGGAAATTGCCGAGCAGATTCTTGCTGAAGGCGATGCCGACATGGTCTCCATGGCCCGACCATTCCTCGCCGATCCGGACTTCGTCAACAAAGCCGCCGAAGGCCGCGCCGACGAAATCAACACCTGCATCGGCTGCAACCAGGCGTGCCTCGACCACACCTTTGGCGGCAAGCTCACCAGTTGCCTGGTCAACCCGCGCGCCTGCCACGAAACCGAACTCAATTACCTGCCGGTGAAGCAGATCAAGAAAATCGCCGTGGTCGGTGCCGGCCCTGCCGGTTTGTCCGCCGCCACCGTGGCCGCCGAGCGCGGTCATCAGGTGACGCTGTTCGATTCGGCCAGCGAGATCGGTGGCCAGTTCAACATCGCCAAGCGCGTACCGGGCAAGGAAGAGTTTTTCGAAACCCTGCGCTACTTCAACCGCAAGCTGCAAACGACGAATGTCGAGGTGTGCCTGAACACCCGCGTTGACGTGGCCAAGTTGGTTGACGGCGGTTACGACGAAATCATCCTCGCCACCGGTATCGCCCCGCGCGTGCCGGCGATTCCGGGCGTCGAGAATGCCAAGGTCCTGAGTTATCTGGACGTGATCCTCGAGCGCAAACCGGTCGGCAAGCGTGTCGCGGTGATCGGTGCGGGCGGGATCGGTTTCGATGTCTCGGAATTTCTCGTTCATCAAGGCGTGGCTACCAGTCTGGATCGCGCGGCGTTCTGGAAAGAGTGGGGCATCGACACGCAACTGGAGGCCCGTGGTGGTGTGGCGGGCATCAAAGCGGCACCGCATGCGCCGGCCCGTGAGGTGTTCCTGTTGCAGCGCAAGAAGACCAAGGTCGGCGACGGTCTGGGCAAAACCACCGGCTGGATTCATCGCACCGGTCTGAAGAACAAGCAGGTGCAGATGCTCAACAGCGTCGAATACCTGAGCATCGATGACCAAGGCTTGCACATTCGCATCGGCGAAAGCGGTGAGCCGCAACTGCTGGCGGTGGACAACATCGTGATCTGTGCGGGGCAGGATCCGTTGCGTGAGTTGCACGATGGTCTGGTTGAAGCCGGGCAGAACGTGCACTTGATCGGCGGCGCGGATGTCGCGGCGGAGCTGGACGCCAAGCGCGCGATCAATCAGGGTTCGCGGCTGGCGGCTGAGTTGTAAACACAACGCATCACCTGTGGGAGCGAGCCTGCTCGCGAAAGCGGAGCGTCAGCTACGAAGATTTCGCCTGACACGACGCCTTCGCGAGCAGGTTCGCTTGCAAACAGCAGGTTTTTTTGCGACTGCTGTTAAGATGCCGGCTCTGCAAACAGAGCCGGCATTTATGCTTTTGCCTCCCCCCAACTGGCTAGCCCAAGCCCCCCTCGAACCGCTCCGTCTAGGCTGGCTGGCAGACGCCGGCATCGAGGTCGCGATCCTGCGCCTGGACCGCATCGACCCGCTGATCAGCGGCAACAAGTGGTTCAAACTCGTTGAACATCTTAAAGCCGCCGAGCGTGCCGGCGCCGAGGGCATCATCAGCCTTGGCGGTGCGCATTCCAATCACCTGCACGCGCTGGCGGCGGCGGGCAAGCGGCTGGGATTCAAAACCGTGGGGCTGCTGCGCGGGCACCCGCAGGACACGCCGACAGTGCGGGATCTGCAAACGTTCGGCATGCAGTTGCATTGGCTCGGTTACGCCGGCTACCGCGCGCGGCACGAAGCGGGATTCTGGGTGCCATGGCAAGCGCAATTTCCTACGCTGCATGCGGTGCCCGAGGGCGGTGGTGGACTGGCCGGCGCCTTGGGTTGCGCAGCGATCTGGCAGCAGGCCGAAGAGCAATTGGCCAAGCTGGGCTGGAATGATTTCGACGCCTGGTGGCTGGCCTGTGGCACCGGCACGACACTGGCCGGACTGGCGCTCGCCGAGCAAGGCAAGCGCGTGGTGTACGGTGCTCTGGCAGTGCCGGATGATCACGGCGTAGCGCCGAACATCGAGTCGATCCTCGCGCACACCACCGAGCCTGCGGCGGACTATCAACTGATCGATGCCAGCCGTGGTGGTTTCGCCAAAGTTGACCAGGCGTTGCTGACCTTCATCGATCAGACCGAGCAAACCAGCGGCATCCCTTTGGAACCGCTGTACACCGGCAAGGCCTTGCTGGCGCTCAAGCAGCGTGTCGAGTCAGGCGAATTTGCGGTCGGCACGCGTCTGGTCTTTGCCCACACGGGTGGCCTGCAGGGACGGCGCGGATTTGCAGCGATGTAGCCGATGGTCGCGATCAATACATGCCAACCTGCGGCGTGATGATATTTGCAATCAATCGAAGTGCAAGTTTTACGGTTTATGACTTCTGTTTGTTGAAAGTTATTGTTGTGCGTTGGTCTGCGCAGCGTAACTCTATGTTGTTTATATCTTGTGGTTTCTTTTGGTTTGAATAGTTAGTTGTGCGTGATTATTGTCGGCTCGGCTCTTTAGTTTGTTATTAAAGATCAAAACTATATTTATCAATTTGAGTGTGAATATGAAAAGTCCGATCTCGAAGCCTCGCCCTACTACCACAACGTCAAAGCCGGTAACACCAACAAAGCCAGTTGCGCCAACCAAGCCAGTTGTCCCAACCAGACCAGTTGCGCCAACCAAGCCAGTAATTCCAACCAAACCAGTGGCGCCGACCAAGCCGGTAGCGCCGACCAAGCCAGTGGCGCCGACCAAGCCGGTAGCGCCGACCAAGCCAGTGGCGCCGACCAAGCCAGTTGCGCCAACCAAGCCAGTGGCGCCGACCAAGCCGGTAGCGCCAACCAAGCCAGTGGCGCCGACCAAGCCAGTAGCGCCAACCAAGCCAGTAGCGCCAACCAAACCAGTGGCCCCGGTTGACACCAAGCGTCCGCCAATGCCATGGCCGACCCTTAACATCAACATCGATCCTGTGGCCTTGATAACGCTGATTCAAACAATTGGTGCGAAAGTCAATGTCGATGGCTCCACCACACTGCCTGACGGCAGCGTAGTCGCTGTAGATAAAACTTCGATCAAGCGTCCCGACGGCATCATTCAATATGAAGACGGCCGGGTAGAGTATCCGGACGGGCGAATCGTCTGGCCGGATAATACCGTTGAATATCCGGATGGCCGTATTGTCTGGGAAGATGGAACTGAACAATTGCCGGACGGAAGTGTTAAACATCCCGATGGTCTTGCGTACGATGCGCAAGGTAACCTTATTTCCGAATAAGTCATATCCAAGCGATGTCTTGACTCAAGACAGTGCAAAAAAAACACCGCTGATTGCAATCAGCGGTGTTTTAGTTTTCCAGCCTCAAGCGTTTTGCGGCATCTCCCCGTTGGCCAGACGCTTGTTGATGTCGGCGATCACTTCCGGCAGATCGCTGATGGTGTCGATCATGTAATGCGGCCGCGAATCTGCGAACAGCGCGTGGATGCGCTTGCGCTCACTGGCCAGTTCATCGCTGCCCAGCGCGCGGAAACCCTCATAATCCAGACCCAGCGCGTTGCCCGAGCAAATCAGCGCAACCGTCCACATGCCGGCCCGGCGGCCTTCGAGAATGCCCGGCACGGTGTCGTCGATCTTCACGCACGCTGCAACATCGTCGATGCCCAGAGCGATCACGTTGGCCAACGCTTGCGCCGGCCATGGACGACCGTTTGGCACTTCGTCGGTGGCGACCACGTGGTCGGCGACGTAGCCGTTGCTGGCGGCGAGTTCGACGACTTTGTCCATGACTGCTTTCGGGTAGCCGGAGCAGGAACCGATCTTGATGCCTTGCGCGCGCAGTTGGGCGATGGCGTCCAGCGCGCCGGGAATCAGGGCCGAGTGCTCGGCGATTTTCTCGATCTGCAACGGCATGAAGCGGTTGTAGATAGCGGTGACGTCATCGTCGGTCGGCGTGCGACCGAACACCTTGCGATAACGCTCGGCCACTTGCGGCTGATCACAGAGGGTGCGGATGTGGTCCCACTTGCCCATGCCCATCGGCCCACGGGCTTCTTCGATCGATACCTGGACATCGAACTCGGCGAAGGCTTCGACGAAGATCTGCGTCGGCGCGAACGAGCCGAAATCGACCACGGTACCGGCCCAGTCGAGGATCGCGGCTTGCAGCTTGCTTGGATTGGTGTAGTTCATGGCAATCAATTCCTGTGAAAAAAATATTCGAATTTGGCGATTCTGTGGGAGCGGGCGTGCCCGCGATGGGGCCCTTTCAGCCGAAATCCATGCTGAATGTCAGACCGCTATCGCGGGCAAGCCCGCTCCCACAGGGAGCGGGGCATTCAGATATCGAGCACTTCCATCTCGCGCAGCACTTCACCCACTGCTGCCACGGCCTGGCGCATTTCGTCCGGGGTGACGTGGCCGATGCAGCCGACGCGGAAAGTTTCGACCTGGGTCAGCTTGCCGGGGTAGAGGATGTAACCCTTGGCCTTGACCCGCTCGTAGAACTCCTTGAACTGGTAGCGCGGATCCTGCGGCGCATGGAAAGTCGCGATGATCGGCGCCTGAATCGCCGCCGGCAGGAAGCTGCGCAAGCCGAGCTTGTTCATCTCTTCCATCAGCGCCTGACAGTTGGCCGCATAACGCGCATGCCGCGCCGGCAGGCCGCCTTCTTCGCTGTATTGCAGTAGCGCTTCGTGCAGCGCCGCGACCACATGGGTTGGCGGGGTGAAGCGCCATTGCCCGGTTTTCATCATGTAGACGTGCTGGTCGTACAGGTCCATCGCCAGCGAGTGCGAGTTGCCAGCCGCGGCGGCCAGCGATTCCTTGCGGGCGAAGACAAAACCCATCCCCGGTACACCTTCCAGGCATTTGCCGGAGGCGGCGATCAGCGCGTCGAACGGTACTTTTTGCGCATCCACGGGCAATGCGCCGAAGGAGCTCATGGCGTCGATGATCAGGCGTTTGCCGTGTTGCGCGACGACCTCGGCGATCTCGGCCAGCGGATTGAGAATGCCGGTGCTGGTTTCGCAGTGGATCAGCGCCACGTGGGTGATGTCAGCGTCGGCGCGCAGCAAGCGGTCGACGTCGGCGGCGGTGGTCGGTTCGTCTTCGGCGGTTTCGAAGGTGCTGAACGAGCGGCCGAGCACTTCGCAGATCTTCGCCAGACGCTTGCCGTACGCGCCGTTGATCAGCACGAGGATTTTGCCGTCGCGCGGTACCAGCGTGCCGATCGCCGCTTCGACGGCAAACGTGCCGCTGCCCTGTAACGGTACGCAATGGTGGCTGGCGGCGCCGTTGAGGATGGCCAGCAATTGCTCGCACAGGCTGGCGGTCAGCTGGTTGAAGCGGTCATCCCACGAACCCCAGTCGTCCATCATGGCCTGACGGGTGCGGGCCGAAGTGGTCAACGGGCCGGGAGTGAGCAGAATCGGTGCGGCGGTACTCATTCGTGTGTCCTCGCGAAAACGCTGTGGGATGAAGCTACGGGGCCTACGTTGCAATTCGCCGCTGCATCAATCAAATTGTTTGTTGTTATGCCAGCCATCAGTAAGGGTTATCCATGAATCTGTTTCAGCTGCGCGCCTTCGATGCCGTGGCCCGCGAAGGCAGCTTCACCCGCGCGGCTGCGCGGTTGTTCATCAGCCAGCCGGCAGTCACCGGACACATCAAGGCACTGGAAGAGCATTACCAGATCACCTTGCTGCGGCGCACCGCGCGACGGGTGGAATTGACCGAGGAGGGCACCAAACTGGCAGCGATCACTCGCGCCATGTTCGGCCTGGCGGAAGAAGCGCAGACGCTGCTCGAGGCCAATCGGCAATTGTTGACCGGGCGTCTGGAGGTGGCGGCGGATGGGCCGCACATGGTCATGCCGATGCTGGCAAGCCTGCGCGCACGCTATCCGGGCATCACCGTGAACCTGCGTCTGGGCAACGCCCAGGAAACCCTGGCGGCACTGTTGTCGGAGCACGCCGATGTCGCGGTGCTGACCGAGGTCGAGCCGCGCAAGGGCCTGCATCTGCAAGCGCTGAGCGAATCGCGGATCTGCGCGCTGGTGCCGGCGGGGCATCGCTGGGCGAGTCGCTCCGCTGACGTCAAACTCAAGGAGCTCGACCAAGTGATCATGGTCCTGCGCGAGCCAAGTTCGATTACCCGGCGCACGTTTGACCAGGCGTGTATGCAGGCGTCGATTCAGCCGCGGGTGTTGCTGGAGTTGGACAGTCGCGAGGCGGTGACCGAAGCGGTCGCGGCCGAGTTGGGTGTCGGTGTAGTGTCATCGGTGGAGGTCAGTCATGACCCGCGCGTGGTGGCGATCCCGATTGCCGGGGGAGGGCTGGTGAACCGGCACATGCTTGGCTGCATGGAGCGCCGGCGCGAGTTGCGCTTGATTCAGGCGTTTTTTG
>NZ_WBRZ01000203.1:0-9881 GCF_008923895.1 Pseudomonas sp. GXM4 | reverse complement strand
TTTAATGCGGCAACTATAGGAAGCGGTTAAAGCCCATGGAAAAACAACAATTCACTCAGTTGGTAAGGTATATCTTCGTCGGCGCGATCAGCAATGCGGCGGGATATATTACATATTTGCTTCTCACCTATTTTGGTCTGACACCTTCGATAGCAATGACTCTACTATACATAACAATTGCCGGTATCAGTTTTTTTGGCAACAAAAAACTCACTTTTATGTATGACGGCCATCTGCTCGGAGCGGGAATACGTTATCTCATAGCACATTTCATTGGTTACTCAATAAACTTGGCTATCTTGTTATATTTTTCAGAGCACCTCGGATACAGTCACGCATTAGTCCAAGCAGGCGCAATCTTAACCGTAGCAATATATCTGTTCATTACATTAAAGCTTTTCGTATTTCGGAGAGCCGCATGACTACAAAGCGAGTGATGTCCCCTGAGAGCTGCCGTTACATCTGCCGGATTACGGCTGTATTTAGCAAATTCACTGCAACTCTTCCCAAATCCTTCTCTTATAAATGGACCTAGAATGAATAATGAAAAAATTTACTTTAACCGTCCACACATGACGGGGAAAGAACTTTATTATATTTCAGAAGCAAAATTCGGTAACAAACTTGCAGGAGATGGCATGTTCACGAAACGTTGCCACTCCTGGCTCGAAGCGCAAACGAAATGCAACAAGGCCTTGCTGACCCACTCGTGCACAGCCGCGCTTGAAATGTCAGCGCTGCTGCTGAATATCGAACCTGGTGACGAAGTCATCATGCCGTCTTATACCTTCGTATCGACAGCAAATGCATTTGTACTTCGAGGTGCTACTCCCGTTTTCGTCGATATTCGGAAAGACACGCTCAATATTGATGAACGACTAATAGAGGCAGCGATCACTCCAAAGACCAAGGCGATCGTACCTGTCCATTACGCGGGGGTTTCTTGCGAAATGGATACAATCATGAGCATTGCCAGAAGACATAACCTCAAGGTCGTCGAGGACGCCGCTCAAGGGGTCATGTCGAAATACAAGGGTCGAGCCCTTGGCAGCATTGGTGATCTGGGGGCATTCAGCTTCCACGAAACCAAGAATGTCATTTCCGGCGAAGGCGGTGCCCTATTGGTCAATGACCCTTCCTTAGTACTTCGAGCGGAAATCATTCGGGAAAAAGGTACTGACCGTAGTCGCTTCTTCAGAGGTGAACTCGACAAATACACGTGGCAGGAAGTAGGTTCCTCCTATTTGCCCGGTGAACTAATAGCCGCATTTCTTTGGGCTCAACTGGAAGAAGCACAAACCATCACTGACAAACGGGTTTCCAGCTGGAATTATTATAATGATGCACTGGAAAGCTTTGAGAGCGAAGGCCTATTACGCCGCCCCGTAATTCCGACAACCTGTGAACATAATGCACACATGTATTACATCTTGCTTCCTCAGGATATGGACCGACAAAAAGTTTTAGCCGACCTGAAGCAAAATGAAATATATTCGGTATTCCATTATGTACCCCTGCACTCCTCCCCAGCAGGGCAGCGCTATGGCAGAGTTCATGATTCAATGGAAGTAACCAACACCCAGTCTGAACGACTAATTCGATTGCCTCTTTGGGTAGGCTTGACTACAGAGCAACAGGATATCGTCATAGAGACTCTGTACAAGTCGATCAGGTAATTAGCGACCTACTGCCTGAAAGTCTGCGCCGCTCATACTACTGACTATGGCCCAGCCAATCAAAAAGAGTCGACGCTCAACAATGTATGCATAGGCGCGCCTCAAGAGGCGCGCCTATGACATTGCCTTCGTGACATTTCGAATCAGTTTACTATCGCTAAATTACTGCCTGAGCATCAGTTGCAGCCATACCAGCCTCGCCGTATTTTGATCTAGAAGCAATTTTGTTTACAAACCTTACAAACATCACCGCGAGCAAAACAATAAAATAAACCTTTGCCATTAGAAAATATCTACTTTCCGTGTGCAACAAAATGGTATTCAAAAATATGGATGCTGTTGTCATGAGCGAAAAAATTGCTATCCATTTGTTCTTGAAAGAGATCGTCAGCAGAGTCCCCAACGCTATTACGACCATCAGCAACTGCATATAAAGCATTTTGGCATGCCCGACGATAACTACTTGCGGCGTGATGTCGGTCGGAGCTTGCCCCAAATACACCGACCAATAAAACTTGGATATCCCCTCATAAAACTTAATTGCGACATACTGGAACGATGTGACCTCAACTGGCAAGTACGACACATATGAAATTATAGTCGGAATCGTATAAGCTATTAGTTCCACATACGGCTGAGAGTTAACCATATCGTAGACTGCCATTGCTTTCGGCTCATAAAACCAAGGCACACCTGAATGGTAGTAGACGGCTGCGACCTGAATCAGGCAAACAGATACGCCAAGCAGATAGGTAAAAACATATTTAAACTTTACCGCAAAATGATTTTTGAGGTCAAAACAGCACCAGAAAAACACCAGAAAAAATATAGACATCACATAGTTCTGTTTTAGCAGCACGGACACCCCTGCCATCAATCCAGCTACGACTAATGCTCCCAAGTGACGCCTGTTCTGCTCGCTTGACAAGATTGCCACGGACGCTGAAAAACATGCAAAACTTTGTATATCAGACATACGTATGGGTATATACGCAACACAAAGTATCAACGTAAATAAAACCACCGCAGACCCACCCAAATAATGAGCCCAAGTGTTTCTCCCCGGAACAGCACCAGTCAAATTTTTGAATATGACCAACAAAGATGCCATCAGCACCATAAGAGAAATCAAGTTCATCAGTACAGCGATATGATTTTGCTCGACCGGATCACTTGTCAGTAAAAACGGAATAGCGTGATAAACCATTATCCCCGTAGGCCGAACTGCGTTATAACAACTGGTAGTTACTCCTTCACCACCATGCACTATATAATCAGCGCAAGCCTTTCCGAAATCGCTATACGAGGCTGCATCACCAAAAACGGGGAAGTCCATCTTAATCCTTATTTCAACAACTGTTTTCCTGATAATACCATGGCAAGGGTGCTATCTGGCACACGAGAACGCTGAGAGCTTCGCGTGGCCCAATAGATACCTGCAGCTCTAGCACTTTTCCAGTCGCTCCATCAGGCTCACGAATGCCGGAAGCCAAGCGCGATGGAGGTGTAGAATTGAACCATCGTGCCGGACTGTTGCTCAAAATCTTACGTGGAACTGACTTGATAGCTCTCTGCCCCCCCCTAAAGGAGAAACCTATGCCCTGGTATGCCTGGTTAATTTTGGTTGTCGCCATTGGGTCGATCGTCGGTGGTCTCATGATGCTGCGTGATACAGCCAATAAGGTCGATTTGACGGAAGAACAACGCAAGCGAATTGCGGAGCGCAATGCCGAAATGGATGCCAAGGAAGATCAAGATCGTTGACTGAAATTTGAGGTTACCTTGTTCGATCCGGAACAGTTGTGGTTCTTTGATAAGGATCGCAACGCGATTCGGCATGATTAAACTTATGCAAATCATACACTTGCCTCTTGAAACTCTTCAGAAGTGCCGTACGAGAAATTGTCAGCCAAAGCTGCCATCCCTTCCTCCATTACTGCGACCGCCTTCCCTCCCTGACGCAGCATGCCGCGAAAACTCTTCACTGGAAGGATTTCTAGCCAACGTTCGTGTAAGCGCTTTAGCACCAAATTCGATGAGCTGGCCTGTTTTCGGATTAGAAGTACAGTCACCATTTAATTTACATTGGTTAAGATGACGGCATTGTTGTGGAGAGCTCCAAATGCGTTACTCGCAGGACCATAAAGCCCACACCCACCAGCGGATCATCAAGGAAGCCTCGGCACGGTTTCGGAAGGACGGCATCGCGGCTACGGGCTTGCAACCTTTAATGAAGGCGCTGGGCCTGACTCATGGCGGCTTCTATTCGCATTTCAAGTCCAAAGACGAGTTGATCGAAAAAGCTCTGCAAGAGGCAGGTGAGCAAGTCGCCGGGTTGTGTGAGGAAATCTTCGCTCAGGAAAATGCCCTTGCTGCTTTCATTGATATCTACCTATCCGAATGGCATCAAACCTCAGCGAATGAAGGCTGCCCCCTGCTGACCATTTCATCGGAGCTTGGCCATCGTGGTCATCCAAGTCCCACCAGTGACACGGTGCTCAGTGCCCGGCTCGAACAGATCGAAAATGTCCTAAAATGTGAGAACAAGGCTGACCAAGCCATCGTCATCATGTCGACACTGGTTGGAGCCTTGCTTTTGTCACGAAGTGTCGCGGATCACGAGTTCGCCCAACATATCCTTGCAGTCACCCGCGACCACCTCAAGCAAAATCAAGACTGATTCTGCCAGCGCTTGAAAAGCACACTTGCATTCACCCCGCCAAAGCCAAAGCCGTTAGACAGTGCATATTCGATTTGCATCGAACGTGAATAGCCATGGACTACATCCACACCTCCGCAGGCAGGGTCAGGATTGTCGAAATTGAGTGTTGGCGGTACCACCTGATCGCGAATCGCCAAAAGGGTGAAAATCGCCTCTAACCCGCCAGCAGCACCAAGTAGATGGCCGGTGGCCGACTTTGTCGACGTCACGGCGATTTTATTCTGCGTGCCGAACAACGCTTTGATCGCCGCCAACTCACCGAGGTCGCCCACCGGCGTCGAGGTCGCGTGAGCGTTGAGGTGTTGCACCTGATCCGGCTCAACACCTGCCTGCGCCAGTGCCAGCGTCATGGCTCGCCGTGCGCCACTGCCATCTTCAGGCCCGGCCGTAAGATGATAGGCATCAGCACTGGTGCCGTAACCGACCAGTTCCGCCAACGGCGTCGCGCCACGAGCCAAGGCATGCTCGAGGGATTCAATCACCAACAGCCCCGCGCCCTCGCCCATCACGAAACCGTCCCGTCCGCTGTCGAACGGCCGCGAGGCGCGCTGCGGGGTGTCGTTGTAACCGCTGGACAGGGCCCGCGCTGCCGCGAATCCCGCCAGACTGACGCGGTCGATGCAGGCTTCCGCCCCGCCGCACACTGCGATGTCGGCTTCACCGGCACGAATCAGACGCGCGGCATCTCCTATCGCTTGAACGCCAGCAGCACAGGCCGTAACCGGAGCACCCAATGGCCCCTTCAGACCGTGCCGGATCGATACATGCCCGGCAGCCAGATTGACTAGGAAGGATGGAATAGTGAACGGTGACAAACGCCGAGGACCGCGACTGTCGGTCGTGCGCACGGCTTCGGCAATCGCACCGAAACCACCGACACCGGAACCGATGACTGTTGCGGTACGCTCTTGGCTTTTGTTTTCTGAGGGATGCCAGTCAGCCTGCTCCAGCGCCTGCCGGGCAGCCTCCATGGCGAACAGAATGAATCGGTCCATCTTCTTCTGTTCCTTGGGCGGCGTGGCGCGATCCGGATCAAATCCTGCTTCAGCGTCCTCCTCCAGCGTCGGCACCGCGCCGCCGACTCGCGTGGGCAAATCAGCGACCGTTGCCTCAGGCAAGTTACGCAAACCAGAACGCCCGGCCAGCAAACGCTGCCATACGACTTCGAGATCGCTGCCCAAGGGTGAAACCAGGCCCATGCCCGTGACGACTATTCGACGCGAATCCATACCGTGATGACCTCTGATCAATTCAATTGCCGGACTTGTAGCGTTGTGCTGCGGCACTGCGGGAAAGGTTCGGCGCCATGACATGGCGAGCCGCAACAAAGGCGTGCCATTCGCCTGCATCAGGCAGCGAAGGAACAGTGATCAACTCGCCCTGATCAAGACCGACCAGCGCCGCATCGACCATCTCGCCTGCGTCCATGACCATTTCTGCCGGAATGCCACTGGCATCGATACCGGAGCGCTCCCAGATTTCAGTGCGGGTCACACCCGGCAGCACGGCCTGGATCTGCACGTCGGTGCCTTCAAGCTCAGTGTTCAGCGACTGGGTCAGGCTCAGTACATAAGCTTTGCTGGCGCTGTAGGTAGCGTTGAAGCGTTCCGGAAACAACGCCACCACTGAAGCGATATTGATGATCGTGCCACGTCCGGCCTTGGCGAAACTGGCAGCTGCCGCAGAGGCCGGGCGAGTGACGGCGGTGATGTTCAGCTGGATCAACCGCTCCAACTGGTCCATATCGGCGTTGGCCAGCAATCCGTCCGACGCCACACCGGCGTTATTGACTAGCAAGCTGATGCTGGAATCGCTGCGCAGGCGTTGTTCGAGTTTGAGCACATCATCCTTCTGCGTCAGATCGGCTTTCAACACCTCGCCCTGAACGCCATGGGCATCGCGCAACTGGCTCGCAGCACTTTCCAGACGATCCTTGTCACGGGCAACCAGCAGCAGATCAAAACCACGCGCCGCCAGACGCTCAGCGTAAATTGCACCGATACCGGACGATGCGCCGGTGACGAGAGCAGTACCTTTGGATTGTGTGGAATACATGTAAGTGCTCCTGGAATGATTGATGGGTAATCGTCATTGAGTCGCATAGGCTCAACGAACCGGCAAATTATTATAGGCATAATCCTGGCGCAATATGATAGCCGTAATTTTTAATCGTCCGACCGACGCCTTTTTCACCGTCATCACGAGCCATGCATTGCGCTAAAAAAAGAGGCCGGTCAATGACCGGCCTCTTGGCTTTATACACTCAGCTTAGTTGACTTCCAGCTTGTCACGGTTGCGATCAAGAATCGCCTTGCCGATCCCTTTCACTTCCAGCAACTCATCCACCGATGAAAACGGCCCGTTTGTTTCTCGATATGCAACAATCGATTTCGCCTTGGCCTCACCGACCCCAGCCAGTTCCTTTTGCAGCGTCGCCGCGTCGGCATCGTTGAGATCGACTTTTGCACTTTGGGAACCTGCCGCTGTATCCATCACCAAAGGCGCCTTGGGCGACTCCGCAGGTGCAACAGGTGCGGCAATAGCGGCGATCGAGGCGCTGGTGAGGAAAGCGAAAATCAGAGAGTAGAAGTAACCGGTACGCATTAGTGACGCTCCATCATCGTTTGAGAAAGCAGCTTTTCCGAAGCTGCTCTTCAAACGTAGGTCATGATGGGTGTAAGTCAAAAATGCGAGCGTTACAGGATGTGAAACAATCAGGGCTCGAGACGGCGCTGCTGGTATATCCAGTCGACGATTTCGCCGTCGGGGGTGTAGCCGCTGACGGTGTCACGCAGCAACTGGCGAACGCGCGAATAATCATCCTGTTCGACGGCAGCCAGTAAATCCGTCAAACGAAGCTTGAGCAAATCCCATGGCAAATGATCTTCGCTGGCACTCATGATCATCGGGTGCTCAGTCGCCAATACGTTATCGCCAATCAACAACTCTTCATAAAGCTTCTCGCCGGGGCGTAACCCGGTGAACTCGATCGAAATGTCGCCTTGCAGATTTTTTTCCGAACGCACGCTCAAACCGGACAAATGAATCATCTTCTTCGCCAGTTCGACAATTCTTACCGGTTCCCCCATATCGAGCACGAACACATCGCCGCCCTGGCCCATGGAACCGGCCTGAATCACCAGTTGCGCGGCTTCAGGGATAGTCATGAAGTAACGGGTAATCTTCGGATGGGTAACCGTCAGTGGCCCACCGGATTTGATCTGACTGTGGAATAGCGGAATGACCGAACCAGAAGAGCCCAGCACATTCCCGAATCGAACCATCGTGAAGCGAGTCTTGTTGACTCGGGATACGTTGGATTTGTCACCGAATAGAACGGGGGCGATTTCTCGACTCAAGGCCTGAAGCGTCAGCTCGGCAAGTCGCTTGGTGCTGCCCATTACGTTAGTGGGGCGAACAGCCTTGTCCGTGGAAATCAACACGAAATTGGACACACCCGATTGCAATGCAGCCTGGGCAGTATTAAGCGTCCCGATGACGTTATTGAGCACCCCTTCCGCAATGTTGTGTTCAACCATCGGCACGTGTTTATACGCGGCAGCATGGTAAACAGTCTCAACGTTCCAGGTCTTCATGACATCCAGCAATTTATGCGGATGACGAATGGAACCGAGTATTGGCAAGAGCTTGACCGACGCCGACTCCCGGTTTCCTCTTTGCTCCAGTTCCGAAAGTACGCTGTAAAGGTTGAATTCGCTGTGGTCAAACAACAAAAGCCTGGTGGGGCCAAGCGAATAAATCTGTCGGCAAAGCTCTGACCCAATGGAACCGCCAGCGCCAGTAACCATTACCGTCTTGCCTGTGATACAGCGCTTAAGCAGATCCGGTTGTGCAGGCACCGAATCACGCCCCAACAGATCCGCGATATCCACTTCCTGAATATCCTCGACCTTGACTCGGCCACTGGCAAGGTCAGTGAAATTCGGAACACTGCGAATATGTAGCGGAAAACTTTCCAGAAGCGTGAGAATTTCTCGGCGTCGTGCACGTGTCGACGACGGCAGCGCCAGAAGAATTTCCTGCGCACCTGTTTCATCGATCATCTGTTGAATGTGCTTGGGTTTATAGACCTGCAGCCCGGCGATTACCCTATCAGCAATGCTCGGATCGTCATCGATAAATGCCACCGGGCGCATGGTTCGCCCCATGCGTAATGCTGCGACCAATTGATTACCCGCGACGCCTGCGCCATAGACTGCAACTTTTATAAGGCTATCGTCACGACTGGAAAACGGAACGTGTTGAGCGCCGGCGAACCAGTCCCCCATGAAATACTGACGCATGCACAACCGCAAGCCGCCGATGATGACAAGGCTTAGCCACCAGTAGTTGAAGACAATCGACCGCGGGACTACCGCCTCGTGGTTGCTATACCAGTAGACAACCAGCGCCAGAATCAATGCGGACAGACTGACCGCTTTGATAATAGCGACCAGCGCATCGTTGCCGAAATAGCGCATGACCGCACGATACATGCCAAAGCGAATGAACAAGGGAATCGCAACAATAGGTGCACATACAAAAAGCCAGAAATGCACCTTGAAAGGGTTGTACATATCGTCCAGGCCCAGGCGAACGATAAAAGCAAGCCACAACGCGGCCCAGACGAGCACGATGTCTGTGGCAACCTGAAGCAGTCTCTTGCGGCGCCGGGGAAGGCCTAACAGATACTCTCTGATTTTATCCATAAACCCTTCAATTACCTTGATCACACCTTTGAGCAGTACTCGCCATCGTGCCGGCTCAAGGGCGTTTCGTGATCACTCTAAACCTAAATGACCTGGCAATTACTGCTTAGTTCTTTACCACAGGAATCTCGAGATCTCCGGCGTGAAACTTTATTGCCAAAGCGACCAATGGAATGTAAGCCAAAAGCACACCCGAAGCACCGTCCAAGCCGAGGCTCGTGACACAAAAGGCAATGGGCAAAAGCCAAAACAGATTGATCACGCCGACCGCAACAGTGACCGGCAGGTGTTTGCCAAAGCGACGTGAAGCGAACTGGTAGGCATGACTACGGTGTGCTTCATAGATCTTTTCTCCTCTCAGCATGCGATGAAACAGCGTGTACGTAGCGTCGACAATGAACACACCAAGCAAAATCATCCAGGCCCAGAGCATCGGTGCGCTCACCCAGGCAGCCTGCAGAGACAATCCGCCAAGGACGATGCCCAGAAAACCACTGCCAGCGTCGCCCATGAATATCCGTGCCGGAGGGAAGTTCCAGTATAGAAAGCCGCCAACGGCAGCAGCGAGCAACAAAGGCGCCCAGATCAGACTCTCCAGTCCAGACAACCAGTAAAGCAGACAAGCACCGACGCAGGCACAAATCGCTTCTACGCTGGCGATTCCGTCAATGCCGTCCATGAAATTGTAAAGATTGAGTAGCCACACAAGATAAAAAACACCCAGCACAAAGCCCAGCCAACCCAGCTCGATCGAAGTACCGAACAACTCAACGG